>NZ_JBNKSF010000056.1:0-74459 GCF_050297175.1 Gynuella sp.
ATCGGATCATGACTGATATACCGCCCGGTCTGAGGATCATAATACCGATTAAAGTTCTGATACAACCCGGTTTCGATATCTTCATATTGCCCTGCAAAGCGTAATTTGGGATCAACCGCAAAGCCATTTCTGGGATGATTCTTGTGGCTCTGGCTGTTTTTGGTCCTGCCATACACCTCATGCTCGGTCGCCCAGAGCTGTTCTCCAGTATCGTGGTTGTATAAGGCCTTGGCGGTGCCGAGGTGATCACTCTCGATATCAAGCAAGCCTAACTCATAATCATACATGCCTACGGGTTTATGGCTGTAAGGCTCATACAGATAGTACTGCTGGAAGGTGCGGTTATTAAGGTTGCAGTCGATATGCCGGGTCTGGATTAAATTGCCGCCGTTCCAGACATAGCGCTCGCCATAGTGATACCACAAGTCTGGCTGGTTGCCGGCTGTGTAGCGTTTGTAGTTTGTCGCCCATTCGGTTTGTTGCTCGGGTTTGTCCTGTTTGAAGACGGATTTCTCGATTCGTCGGCCAAACGGATCATAGCGGAAGGTCAGCGCTTGTTTGAGTGTACCATTGATGCGTTCTTCAAACTTAATCAGTTGATGCTTGGCGTTGTACTCCAGTCTTTGAACAATTTTCTGATCTTTGCCTTTTTTGATCTGAACGAGATTGCCGTATTCGTCGTAACTGAAATGCCGGTCGCCCATAAATGGCAGGCGATTATTGTCGAGCTTAGTGAGTCCTTCCGGCAGACGGTTGCCAGCAGCATCAAAATGGAGGTCCTGCTGACCTTCCCGATCTTCAACTTTGGTCAGCAAATCGAGATCGTTGTAGTGATAGCGGGTACTGCCATGCAGTTCATCAATCCCGGCAATACGGTTTTTGTCATCGTAATGATAGTGCCGTTGATGCAGAGTAAGATGATTTGGATCGTTCTGCAGCGACGTACGTTGATACTGTTGTAAACGCTGCTCAGGATCATAATTCCAGGTCGCGGCATGCTGGCCTTGATGACGTTTAACCAATTGATCATGGGTATTAAATTGCTGATCAAACAGCAATACAGGTGATATGGCTTCATGTGGGCACACGCTCATACTGCTCAGCATACCGCGTGCGTTCCAGGCGTAATTCTGCTCAAACGTCCACGCCTGACCGATGCTGTCGCGATGAATAAAGTCGAAGTACCCACCACGCTGATAAGGCTGGTGTGCGGAGTAACGCACTGAGCTGATATAGCCGGCGTCGGTGTATTCGACAAAATCGATATCATGCTTAAATGACTGGTACTCACCGTTATAGTCGACAAAGCGCTGGCGGGTGTGCTCTTTCGACAACAGGCCGTTTGTGGTGTAACCCAGTTCGACTTTGGCGTGTTCGTTGACTGCGCCGGTGAGGCGGCCATTGCGATCATACTGATAGGCTTGCAGGACATTTTTAGCCGGGTCGTTAGCATGCTGATAGTGTTCGCTGATCAGTCGACCTAAGGCATCCCGCTCAAAGGTGGCGGTGATGTCCCCTTCGTGTTGTTCGATCAGTTTGCCATTGCCGTCGTAGCGGTAATGGATGGTTCTGCCATCAACGCCGATTTCGGTGCTAATGCGCTCGCAGCCATCATATTCAAACCGGTGCGCCTGGCCATTGCCGTTGATGATGGCGGTGAGATTCCGCTCTGCATCGTATTCGTATTTGAGCTGGCTGCCATCGGGCAAGGTCTGCGCCAGCATCTGGGCGTAAGCGCCATAATGCCGTTGAGTGGTTCGGCCACTGTGATCGGTATAGGCAATGACGCGTCCCATGCGGTCATAAGTGAATGTTTCGTGTTGACCCTGGGCATTCGTTTTGAGGATGAGCTGGCCTTGCTCGTTGTATTGAAAGTGCTCGTCCTGGCCGCGCAGGTTGCGTTGGCGGTGCAAACGGCCCTGGTCGTCATAATCGAACCAAACCTGCTGGATGGGTTTGGGCGGCCAGGTATCGGCCTGGGGATTGCGTTGCCAGGTGCTGCGCACTTCATTGAGCAGATCTGGTAACTTCGGATCTGGATATGGCACGTCTTTATGGAACAGCCGGTATTCGGCCAGCGTGCCCCAGCGGTTATCCCAGAAGTAATGATGACAATGGCCCTGGCGGTCAAAGTAGCGCTTGAGGGTCTGGCCGTCATAGTCCCAGTGCTCGGTCTCGCCGCTGGGGTGTTTGACGTGAATGAGTTGATCGAAGCCATCATAGAGGTAATGGGTGGTGTCACCGGTGTCTGGTATACCGTTCGTGTCAGCCTGCCAGTGCTGAGTGATGCGGCTGGGCAATTGGGTTTCACGCCAGTAACTGATGGCTTGAATGTGGCCTACGGGATTGGTGTAGCGGATCAGCCGTTGCCGGTCATCGTATTCATAGTGGTGTTCACCGCCATTGCCATCGATGTGGTGAGCGATATCACCTTTGTCCGTATAGGACCAGCGTTGTTCATGACCTTCACCATCCAATCGACGGATTTTTCGGCCCTGATCGTCATTCTCATAAACTTCGACACAACCCCGGCCATCGGTGACTTCATGGGTGTTGGGCCGAATGTGCCAGGCAAAGCGATAATCATAATGACCGTCTTCAGCAAATTGCCGTATACAGCGAGCATGAGGTGATAATTCATTCCACTCAAAGCCGAAGCGTAAACCACTGGGGGTTTTGTGACGGACAAACAGGTGATGATCATAGCGGAACTGTTCACCGGGTTTGCCGGGTTGTTTGCTGGCGATCAGATCACCATCCCGGTTGAGGCGGTAGCGGATCAGACATCGGCGGGTCTCAGCTTGAGCGTGATCTTTGCCAGTGTAATGTGTGTCAATGGCGCGCCAGCCACCATACTGACCCACACTGAACCATAAATGCTGTCCCCAACTGGAGTGGGCGGAGATCAGTTGCCCCTGGACTGGGTCATAACGCAAGTTCCAGTGATGGGCGTGATCACGGCTGCGCACTTGTCGCAGACGGTACTCATCCACGGTGCCGGGACAGGTTTCAAATTCATAGGCCAGACCCTCCTTGATCAACGTGAAATCATCACCGATGACCTGAAGCTGTAAACCACAAGGATGGTGAATGTTGTGCACGGACGAGGATGACACGTCATTCACCGGAATCGGAAATGCAGCCGACAGACCTTCCTCTGTGCGCACGGTCATCACCGTCTGTTCCGCCGTGGTCGTGGGTTGATTTGCATCCTCTGCTGGAATTTCAATAATCTGAGTACTGCGCTTCAGCGTGATATCCCAGGGATGGCTCCAGCCAAACCCGAGCTCGCTTTTGCGGCGAATCGCGCTGGAGCGGTAGACCCGTTTCCAGATCAGCGGAATCGGACCGGGCACACTGAAATCCGTGATTTCGGTGATCTCTTCGCCAGTGACCATGGAGATTGGATGGCCTTTGGTGTCGCATTTGGCATTGACCGGTGAGCATTCGCCATTATCATTCTGGCTTTGGTGCCGGGCGTCTTCGGGCTTTTTATGGGTAAGCGCTTCCTGCTCGTAATGGTGCTGACCATTGGCGTGGTGTTTGTCTTTTTCCAGGCGCAAGCGGATCGGTTTGGGCAGGCGGCCTTTAAAGGTCAGGTATTGGAACAGGGTTTTGAGCAGTTCGGCGATGCGCACCAGATGACGGGATTTGCTCAGCAGACTGACGCCAGCGACGGCAACTGCGCCGACACCACCAGTGGCAATGGCACTGCCGATGATCAGGATCAGTTCCAACGCTGCTGCACCAAAGAATTTGGCTTGCTCGACACGGGACATGGAACCAAACCAGTCGATGGGAAAATGGATCAGCGCTTGCCAGACCTCGGCATCGGTGGCCAGCCATTTTAAGATGGTATAGGTCTGGCGGGCCTGATCAATGGCTTCGCCAAGTTCACTGCACACAGTGGCGTAATCGTCCTTGAGTTCCGCCAGGCTGTAACCATCGGCAAGTTTGTCATACAGCGCCGCCATGAGTTTCTGAGTGCCGGTGGCGATGTTGACAAAAGGATCAATCACGCCTTCAACGATTTCTACAGACTCATCAAATAATCCATGTAAAAACGCCACGCCCAGAATCAAGCCACGCTCAGCTGCGTTGTATTCCATCAGCAGGTTATCGAGCATTTGTTTACGCTCACGCCGATCTTCGATCATCTCTGAAAGAGTGGATTTAAACTCGATACGAATACGGTTTATCTCGGCCTCGTCGACAGAGAACGAAACTTCGGCTTCACCATCTGGTAAATGCTTGATTTCGGCCTTGCCTTCCTCATTGAGTTGGCCTTTATAGGCCACGCCATCGACGGTAACGAGGTATTTGAGTTTAGGCACCGATGCACCATTCTGATCGGTATAGTTCAACAACAGATCGTGATCTCTGCGGGTAACAACAGATGTTGGTTGGAAGTAAGTCACAGTTGGGATTTCGGACCCTACAGACCGGGGAGGTGAGGATGATTCTGTGCCAGCATTACCGCTGTGGTGAACATCTGCCTGACTGCGCGTCAAGGAACAGTCACGTAACAGGAATAGCGTGCTGTCTGTATTCGTAAAGGTATTAGCTGATGCATAGTGTGACAGACGATAAGTGCTTCCATCACGAACATAAATACGGAATATATCCTGATCAGAACTTAGCCACCGCTGTGCCTCGTCCGTGGTGATACGGCCCCAGTCTGACCAGTGGCCGGGCAGTTTACTGCGTACCTCTGCAGGCAGGCGTGAAACGATGTCTTTATTACCGGGAAATTTAGTTTTGGGTGGTTCGGTCGTAGAGGTTGGCGTAGTTGGTTTGGCGGAGTATTTGGGATACAGCTCATCATCCCCGGGTAGTCCCCAATAGGAATCGCTCATCTTGTGTCCTTGTCCATGATGAAAGTAAGAACTCAACTCTGCAGCATGCTATTTTATGCATGCGTGGCATTCCGCGAAGCAGGCCGCATAACGAAAAAAACAAAGGTATTCTCATATTAAAGGATGAGTTTTTTGTCTCCATCTTGGCACTACATCGTCTGTGCGATTTGTGTCAATAACGATTGATTATGGGGCTGATCAAGAAGACTTACATGTTACATCAAAAAACTGCGGTTATTTGTTGAAACTGGGAAGTCTTTCATGTGAGCGCCTCTACCAACTGATTGACCCAGCGACACAAGACTCTTTCACCGACTTCACGTAACCGGCAGGAATTAACCAAACTATAAAACACTTGACTTCCAAGGAAATCAACAATATTTTAGACCGAACAGTCTAATTTCTATTATTCACCATAAATGTCAGAGTTAAAGCGCAAACGCGGTCGCCCAAAAGTACGACCCGATAGCCATACAGATACCAAAGAAGCACTGTTGCAGTCTGGATTGGAATGGCTAACACAATCCGGATTTTGCAGCAGTAGCCTTGATAGCATATTGCGTTCCATTCAGATTCCGAAGGGATCCTTCTACCATTATTTTGCCAGCAAAGAGGATTTTGGATTGGCAGTGCTTGAGCGCTATCGACTCTTCTTTGAACACAAACTAGACAAGCATTTACTGGATGAAAGTCATTCCCCTATCTCAAGATTAAAGAACTTTATGCATGACGCTACCATGGGGATTGAACGTTATCAGTTTGCACGAGGTTGTTTGGTAGGCAACCTGGAGCAGGAAATTCAAACACTACCAGCGAACTTTAAACAGGCCATTGTTGATACCTATCTGAGCTGGCAGAAGCGTGTGGAAATGTGTCTTATAGAGGCTAAGCAGCAACAGCAAATTGGCCCGGATGAAGATACCGAAGCATTAGCGAAGGTGTTTTGGATTGGCTGGGAAGGCGCGGTATCACGAGCAAGATTACTGCATTCATCAGCGCCGCTTGAACAATTTGGGACTTTTTTTCTAGAAAGGCTACAGCGGTAGCTTTTTATTTATATTTTAGTAGACGATCAGTCTAAATTAGGAGATAGCAATGTTTAACGCAATTTTGATCAATAAAAACGAACAAGGTTATCAATGTGAGCTTTCTCAAGCCTCTGAAGCAGATCTCCCTGACGGCGATGTTGAAATCGCCGTGCAATACAGCACGCTTAACTATAAAGATGGTTTGGCTATTACTGGAGCGTCACCCGTTGTTCGTCAATTCCCCATGGTACCGGGTATCGATCTGGTCGGAGAAGTGACTGAATCACAAAGCGAGCGCTTTCAGAAAGGTGACCTGGTGCTATTAAACGGGTTTGGTGTGGGTGAAGTGCATTGGGGCGGACTCGCTGAAAAAGCCCGACTAAAAAGCGATTGGCTCATTAATTTACCCAGTGCGTTTTCCGGGGTGCAAGCCATGGCAATTGGTACGGCGGGCTATACCGCAATGCTGTGTGTACAGGCCTTGGAAAAACATGGCGTAATGCCCGAATCTGGCGATATTTTAGTCACTGGTGCGAATGGCGGCGTTGGCAGCTATGCAGTGCGTCTGTTAAACAAGCTCGGCTATCGCGTGGTTGCCAGCACAGGACGCCCGGAAGAGCACGATTACCTAACCCAACTCGGCGCGAGCGAAATCATTGATAGGGCGACTCTGTCCGAACCGGGTAGGCCATTACAGAAAGAACGCTGGGCAGGTGTTGTCGATTGCGTCGGTAGCCATACTCTAGCCAATGCCTGTGCCAGCACAAAATATGGTGGCGCTGTGGCCGCCTGCGGTCTGGCCCAAGGCATGGATTTCCCGGCCAGTGTCGCACCGTTTATTTTGCGTGGTGTGACGCTCTGCGGCATCGATAGCGTAATGCGGCCTTTGCCTGATCGCGAAAGTGCATGGAGCCGTCTAGCAGAGTTATTAACGGCTGAAGATATTGATCAGATCGGCAAGACAATTTCATTAGATGACGTGATTCCTACCGCCAAAGCATTAATGGAAGGGAAAGTACGTGGTCGTGTAGTGGTCAAAATCCAGTAAGGTGCGAGAACTCACCACGGACAGGATTTAGTCGCTTCGACTTACCTAATCTAAATTCCGTGTTGATGGCTATAGCCAAAGCTGAAACCTTACATATGGTTGCCTTTAGGGGATCCGATACTGAGCCACGGTTTGGATCACGTATTGAGCCCCTTAACAAATATGACAAACGTTTCTCATGATTCAACAGAGCGTATGGCGGTTACCATAGATGACATATTCGGTCAGGGTCGAAGCCACCCATTAAATTTGAAGGTCATTCTGGAACCTCTGAAAAATGGCCTATTTTCGCGCTGGACGTTGTCAGCCCCCGTCTCACCTCCTCCCTCATTTACGCCCGTAAATTGCGGTGTTGCGAGTGGTGTTTCCTCGCCTGCATCAAAACGATTCCTATTTTTCAGAAGCCCCTTAGCAACCCATGCTTTCAGGCTCGAGGGTTTTATGAGAAAAATGGCTATGTACTCAAAATGGCGCTTGAAAACTGCCCGGAAAGAGGACAACTTCACTATTTAACCAAGATTCTTGTGTAGCCATTAACCGGACAAAGGGCGTTCCCGCCAAACCGATTATCGGCAGGTATGGGATAGGCCACAGATTGAAAACATACAGCATTAAGGAACTGCCAATGAGTTCATGGGTTCGATGCAAATGCGGTCAGCTTGTGCATACAAATATGTTTTGTGGTACAGGCATATCACTCATCGTCGAAGAAGATTATTTGGATGAAGAAAGGCCAGGAAAATCCGCCGAAGATCTTGTGTCTGAAATGGTTATCACGCGAACACGCTTACTAGTGTGCAATAATTGCAATAGAATCATTGTGCTTGATGACAGGAATGGAATCATAAAATTCTATGCGCCTGAAACCGATGATTAACCAATAAATCCAGTGATTTTTGCACCAGGCAGCTTCAATTACGCTTGTCACGTTTCAGCTGTCAACCTGGGTGCATTATAGGTATAAGTGAGGCTAAAGGTGATGGACGATTGGAAGCAGTCAGCGACATTTCAAAATGATGTAAAAGTAGATATTGGCTTTATGGCAAGCGATGATTTTTATTTCGGGCCTGAAAACGGGTTTACTCCCGAGCAGTACGAAGCAATGAGAGTGTCGCTTTATCAGCCAGCACTGAAGAAATCGGGAAGTTTTATTCTCTCTTCTGATGTTATTGGTCATGAAAAAGAGCTGATAAAACATTATCTGGATGTTGCAAAAAAATATGCTGAGTATCAGAAGGATATTTCCAAAAGCACCCACTTTTGGAATCGCCCCGTTATTTATAATTCTAACTTTGTTATTAGCTTTCCCTGGCACGACAACTTCAGAGAAGGCAGACACGTTCTGGATAGTTTAACGTCTATTGAAGACGGCAATATCTATAGGGATATGGACCAAGGTTGGGAGCTGGAGATTGTCGCGCGAGGTGATCTTATGTATGTACGAGAATGGGACCCTGATGACGAAGAAATACACTGTCAGGTAAAGTTTGATCGAGCTAATATTCGCCAGCAAGCTACGGCACTCACAACAAACGTATCGGTTTTAATTCAGCAATTATCTGAAGCACTTGGCCATGACCACTGGACGTAAAACGCGTCATAATGCTCAACCGCTGATTTTGGTGGTAAGGTTATGGTGACCTGTAGAATTAAATTTAATATCGGTAACCCACTTACCATTCGGAGTACATGAAAGATGACTCAGGAAGATTCAAACATCGACGTTAATAAGGCTGTCGACAATCCGGTTTTGGTTGCAGCCATGGAGCGTGTCGCCCACGAAGGTTCGGATGAGGCAAAAGATGAGTTAATAAAACAGCTTTTGCAGGCAAATTACCTGGCAGCCATGTTCACGGAAGACCTCAAAATATCGTCTGATAAAGAGAACCAACAAACCATTGAACAGGGCAGTACATTTGGGGTCTTGTGTGCTGAGAACGACGGTAAAAACTACCTGGTTTTGTTTACAGACTGGCAGGCGCTGGGTGCATATACCGATCAAAAGGTTTCCGGGTGGATATTGCCTGGCCAACAGGCCTGGTCTTTTGCTTTGCAAGGCGATACCTATGACGGTGTTGTCATCAACCCTGCACATAATGCGCTGCCGCTGGAGCGCCCTATGCTCGAATATTTGTTGCACCATGCCGGTGAATGAGCCTGACAAACCAATCAACTGCGCTTTTCATCCGCTGGCTATGATGAACCCGGCGAGCATTTGTGTCGGGTTCATCGTATGATGTTGGGATGCTCCGAGGTGTCGGAGCTCACCATTGGCCACCGCCAATACGAACCCAGGGAAATCAAGGTGTTTCACTCACACTGCCGAGTTTCCAAAGGCGACAATCAAAGAGATCAGGACGACCGGTTTGATTGTTGGGTTAGTTAGGAGGCCTCTGAAAAATAGGAATAGTTTTAGCGCAGAGCAATTTTCAGAAGCTTCTTCGAGTATTTGTGTGAGATAGGAAGACTAAAATGAAAGCAGAGGTTCAAGCAAAGTTCGATAGTTATCCAAAGCACATCAAACCCCTTATTCTTAAATTAAGGACGCTGATTTTAAGTGTTGCAGAAAATATGGATTTAGGTGGCATTGAAGAAGCTTTGAAATGGGGAGAGCCAAGCTATCAGGTTAAATCTGGTAGCCCTGTACGTATGGATTGGAAAGAAAAATATCCGAATCAGTATTTTCTTTTCTTTCATTGCCAAACGAAGCTGGTTGATACATTTCGTGAGCTGTATTCGGATGTATTGGAGTTTGAGGGTAATCGCGCTATCGTGCTTCATGTTGATCAGAAGTTACCAGAGCAAGCGGTACAGCACTGTATAGAAATGGCTATGAAATATAAAAACATAAAGCATTTGCCGCTACTTGGTGCATAGGTAGAAAAATCACATTATCATTTCATCAGACCAAAGCTCCTATTCATACTGTGCGCTTCTCTCTCGCTTTTTGATAATCGTTATGTCAGAGCGGATTAGTAGGTTCAAAAAAAGACACCAGAGCAGAAGAAACTGTTTCGTGAAAAAGTTATCTTCAGCTCCCGGCACTATCACCAGATAGTGTGGTGCCACCTATGAAAAATCATGCACATATTCTCTCAATCAATCGACCAAGGTTAGGGGCCTCTGAAAAATAGGAATAGTTTTGATGCAGGTGAGGAAGCACCACACATAACACCGCAATTTATGGGTGTAAATGAGGGTGTGAGACAGGGGCTGACAACGTCCTGCGCGAAAACAGGCCATTTTTCAGAGACTCCTTAGATTGCCGGTCAATATTCATGGTGCTTTAGGAAATAATGTTAGAGCGCCAAATGTCTGACAGAACCTACAAACCTATGAATGCACCGGGAGATATTTTTTCATATCCGTACTGGAAACCACGCGTTGCTTTTTTCAACACAGTGGCTACGATGACGAGACATTGGTCAACAACTGTGAGTAACCGTCATTTGGGGGCTAATCAGGTTATGAACATTGCAGAAGCAGTGGAACGTTGGGACGGAAAATCGGCAGATGACATCGGCGATATTTATCATCACCACCACCAAGTAGATAGTTTTGTGCCAGAGCTCATTGAACTCTGCGGTCAGGCTGGTTTTGAAAAGGGAGCCACATGGCTTTTGAAGTGTCATCTTGAAAAACAACATCCACTGAAGGCCGATCAGATCGCGGCGCTCTATAAGATGGCTGCAAAATTTGAAAGCTGGGAAGCAAAGCTGCATGTTCTGCAAAGCATGCCGTATCTGCCTGTTGGTCAATCAGAAAAAAACAGTGTCGAGTTTTTGTTGAGAGAGTGCCTCATGGATAAAAATAAATTTGTCAGAACATGGGCATACAACGGTTTTTACGAATTATCTGTTCAATATCCTGAGTACGCAGATGAAACCAGACTGTTTTTTGAAATGGCGATGAAAGATGAAGCCGCTTCGGTTAAGGCCAGAATCAGGAATATCCTGAAAAAAGGCTTTTAAAGTTATATTGCTTAGCCTGGTAATACATTTTTTTGAGGGTCCGATATGGAATACCAGACAATTCCCATATTCAGAATATTTGATGAAATACGTGCCAAGGAGTTTTACCTTGGTTTTTTAAACATGTCGCTCGATTGGGAACATCGCTTCGAGCCGGAAGCCCCCATTTACATGCAGGTATCCAAAGGCGATCTGGTGTTTCATCTGAGCGAACACTCTGGTGACTGTACACCGGGCAGCAAGGTTTTTATCAATGTGCAGGATCTGGAGACACTGTTTGCCGAAATCACTTCAAAGCCTTATAAATACAATCACCCAGTTCTAGAGCTGGCTCCTTGGGGTGACCGTTGTTTCACCGTGACGGATCCTTTTTCAAATAAAATAATGTTCAATGAGCCAGCCAGAAAGCCTGGCTGATGTAGTTGTTTAATGCCCTGCTCCTCCCCTATCGAATTGTCAGCTGACTGCCCGCAAAAAAACCATGTCGTTGTCTCGAGTCAATCAGTATTGGGCTATTTAACCGGTAACAGGAATACCTTATGCTGCGTAGCCTTTTTCTTGACGTGAGTGCGTAGATCATGGAAACCAATGCTACTCTGGGTTATCTCCTGGCTCTGGGTGCAGCGACCTGCTGGGCCATCGGCAGTATGTTGTCGACCGGGCCGGTACGAAAATTCGGAGCCATACATTTTAATATGCTGCGGATGTTCATCATTGCCTGCATGCTGTTTGGCTATGTCCTGATTACCAACAGTTGGGGGCAATTGGTTCTCGGCGATGTCTCGATCTTATTGGTCTCTGGCTTTACCGGTATTTTTTTGGGCGATACGCTGTTATTCACGAGTGTTAAAAAACTGGGGCCTCGCCTGGCGGGTCTGCTGTTTGCGACCAACGCACCGATGACGTTTCTGGTGGGATTTTTACTGCTGGGTGAGAACCATAAGGTTTCTAATTTCGTGGGTGTCTCGTTGGTCTTCAGCGGCGTTCTGATTGCGCTGATGTTTCGGGATACCAACAAGGATCTGAATACGTCGTGGGATCATCAAAATGATGGCTGGATCTGGGGCGTGGTGGCCGGTCTGGGTGCCGCATTGTTTCAATCCATTGGGTCGTTGATCGCTCAACCGGTGATTCAGAAGGGCTTCGATCCGGTGTTTGCCTCGGCCATTCGGGTTAGTATCGGCTTTATAGCATTACTGGTCACTGCCAGCAGCAGAGGTCCACTGTTACAACAATACCGGGATAAGCAGTTAAACCGCCGCGATGTACTGCATATTACCGCCAGTGGCATTTTTGGTATGGGTGTGGGTATGACGCTGCTGCTCACGGCAATGAAGTTTGCGCCTGTTGGAACGGTTGCCATCCTATCGGCCACTACCCCGATTATTTTGTTACCCATACTTTGGTACATCACCCGTAAGCCGCCCAATATTTATTCTTTATCAGGTGCACTACTGGTGGTGATCGGCACAGGCCTGGTATTCGCCTGAAACCGGTTTAAACGGCAATGAATTTTGGCAAAAGCATCAGTCCCACGGCCAGTCCAATCATGACAACATTATTATCGACCACATAGGGCAACCCCATGAGGCCGATACCACTGATAAACGGGATAACTGATTTTTGCTTTTTGCCATACAGGAAATAGCCGAAACCGATAGAACCAAACAGAATACCCCAGAAAAGATTTGCATAGTCGCTCATGTTTTTTGCCACTGTTCAGGATGAACCTTCAGGATACGAAATTATGCTGACCAGAGCACGGGACTGGCAAAAATTTACAAGGATTAGCGTCATTTTTGGGGCGGGGTGTTCAGCACTGACAAACGTCACACATACTGCCGGGATAGAATTTCCAGAATCAGAGGCTTGGTATATTTTTCTTCTGCGATGATATCTTTGTCATCTCCCCGATGATGGTACTCGCCGGCATCAAATGCGAGATAAACATCGTATGCGGGTGATGGCAGAGTATTGTTATTCGATGCCAGAAATGTTTCGCCGGTCATAAACCCAAACAACCAGTTGGCGGCATTGTCGCAGAATGCAAAGTCATAGCGCTGTTCCCGATAACTTTGTGCCAGCGCCAATGCAAATAAGTTGGCAAACTGAACCAGCGTCAGATCATATGACTCGGCGTGTTCGATGGCTGTCCGCTCACTCAACTCATTTTTACTGGCCAAAACCAGCAGTTCAGTAAGGTTCACGTTCCTTCAGCTCCGGTGACCGGTTAGTATGAAAATAACAAAATTCTGGTGAGAAACAAGTGCCTAATGGTGTTTCCTGACGGAATTAAGGCACCTGCTGTTTTTCAAAGGGACGCTGCGCTATCAAGATAACCGTATATCGCAGCTCAGAGCGTTTCACAAACAACTTGCATGATGACGCTGCGGATTACCTTGCCTTTCGAGTATACTGCCGCAAAATTTTAGTCATGGTGTTTTAGTCTTGAATTCAAATCCATCCTCCGTCCAACAGTTTATTTTCCAATTACGCAGTCTACTTAGCTTTAATAAGGTGAATGTGCCATGGCACTGGGGTCTGCTGGCCGCTTTGGCTGTCGGCCTGCCCATGTTATTTGGGGCACATTTCGGACACTTCGACAGTTCGGTCCTTGCGGCTCTCGGCGGCATGGTTATTTTATACATGCCCAACACCGGAATTCTTCATCGCATGACGGTACTGGCAGTATGTTCGTTTGGTTTTTCTGTGTGTTTTACGCTGGGTTTGACAGCCAGCTTGTTTCCGTTTTTGTCTCCATTGATACTCTCCATCGTCACGTTATTAATTACTATCATTTGCCGTCTGTATCGCGTACCACCGCCCGGCAGTTTCTTTTTTATTCTGATTACCTGTATCGCCACCGTGGTTCCGTTTCAAGCAGAACAACTGCCCGCTCAGATCGGAGTGGTCACAATAGGTGGTATGGTTGCCTGCCTGCTCGCATTAATTTACGGCCTTCTGGTGGGTACTCACCCGGCTAAAACCAGTGTCACGCCAGACGAGAAACACATGGCTGCGATTTTTCTGGAAGCAGCGGTTATCGCAATATTCGTTGGGCTTTCCATGCTGACAGCTCAGCTACTGCAATTGCACAATGCTTATTGGGTGCCCATTTCCTGTGCTGCTATTTTACAAGGCGCAACATTTAGGATGATCTGGCATCGCAATATTCATCGGATCGTCGGTACCGTCATCGGTATGTTTTTGGCCTGGGGTATTTTTTCCCTGCCACTGACACCATTACAGCTGGCGCTGTTGGCGATGCTGATACAGTTTATGATTGAGTCTCTGGTGCCGCGAAATTACGGGTTGGCCGTCATTTTTATTACGCCTATAACCGTCATATTTGCAGAAGCCGGCAGCCTGGGCACCAACCCGGACAATCTGATTACGGTCCGCATGATCGATATTTTGCTCGGCAGTGTGATCGGTTTTATTGGTGGCTGGGTCATTCATCAGACGACGTTATTCACCCGGTTGGAAAACAAGCTTAAGCAGCACTGGAAACACTGATTAACTAATCGCTTCCAGAGTATATGGTAAATAACCGATCATCCGGGATTATTCTGCGACAACGGACGCTTTCTGTTCCCGCCAGAGCCGATAGAGCGTGCTGGCGTTGATCAGCAGAAAACTCGCTTCGATGATCGTTCCGCCAATAGAGCCAATAGTTATGTTATGGGTTAACCAGCAGACTGTACCAATCATCATCATCAAGCGCATCCGCATGCCTTTTTCTCGAAACAGTGCCCAGGTGCCCAGGCAAGCAGCAAATAGCGGCAAAACAAAAATCCAGGCCGTAATTTTGGGAACCACCAGGACAATATTGATCAGCATGAACGCGAACATCCACACCAGGCTGTTGGTCCGCCGCGATGCCCACGCACGGGTACCACTGACCCATGCACTGATTGCGCCGGGATAAGAGCCCATAAGCAGGAAATGCAGACCAATCACCGCACAATAGGCGCTTAAAAATTGTTTCAAACGGAGATCATCTTTTTGTGCGAATGCCAAAAAGCCGGTAACCAGAGCCACCATTCCCAGGCTCTGGGCCACGGGATGCTGCAAATACAACAGCCTGAGAGACTCTATTGCAGACATCAAAACATCAATACCCATATTTCCTCGATGCGGAAACCCCGCCTATGGCACAGACGGGATACCATCCACTACAACGTCACACCACTTTTAAAAATGGCGATTTCCTGAAACTCGTTACGTTCATTGCAGGTCTGCCTGCCATTGGCAATATCAACGATCAGTGCAACAAACTCAGCCAGCAACTCATCCATCACGGCACCTTGCAACAGAGTACCGGCATTAAAATCAATCCAATGCTTTTTCTTGTTTGCCAGAGCAGAGTTGGTGGCAATTTTGACCGTCGGGACCGGGCCACCATATGGCGTCCCTCGACCGGTCGTAAACAACACCATATGACATCCGGCAGCAGCCAGCGCAGTCGTGGCCACAGCATCATTACCAGGCGCACTCAGCAGATTAAGACCGGGAAGATGCAACTTCTCACCATATTTCAGCACATCCACCACGGTACTGCTACCGGCTTTTTGAGTACATCCCAGTGATTTTTCTTCCAATGTGGAAATACCTCCGGCCTTGTTTCCAGGTGATGGATTTTCATAAACCGGCTGCTGGTGGTCGATATAGTATTGTTTAAAATCGTTGACCATGGAAACTGTTTTAGCGAAAACATTTTCATCGGCACATTTGGTCATCAACAGATGTTCAGCCCCAAACATTTCCGGCACCTCCGTCAAAACGGACGTACCGCCATGGGTGGTGACATAATCGGAAAAACGTCCCAGCAACGGGTTGGCGGTAATGCCGGAAAAACCGTCAGAACCACCACATTCCAACCCAAAACTGAGTTCACTCAACCGCCCCGGCTCGCGCTTGTCTTGTTGCATACGTTCAAACAGTTTGAGCAGGCGCTGGCAACCGTCTTCCACTTCATCGTCATAATGCTGGCAAACCATGAAATCCACTCGCTCAGGATCGAAGTCTTTGAGCGTCTGCTGAAACCGGGAGACCTGGTTGTTCTCGCATCCAAGCCCGACCACCAATACGCCACCGGCATTGGGATGGGTCACCAGATTTTGTAGAATCACACGGGTATTTTCATGATCTTCACCCAACTGAGAACATCCATATGGATGCGTCAATACATGCACGCCATCTATCGCCGATAAATCCACCATTCGTTCGAGCGCTCGTTTCATCTGCTGACCAACGGCATTTACGCAACCAACCGTCGGGATGATCCACAGTTCATTGCGGATCCCCGGTCGGCCATTTTTGCGGCGGTATATACTGATTTCGTGATCTCCCATCGCTTGAGTGATAACGCTCAGATCAGGCATATAACGATATTCATTGAGATCCTGCAGGTTTGTTTTCAGATTATCCTGATGCACCCAACTACCAGGCCCGATATCGCTCAGCAGATGACCAATAGGATGGCCATACTTGATCACATGAGCACCAGCAGGTATCGCCTGCACACTGAATTTATGGCCTTTGGGGATATCCTGCTGTAAGGTCACCTGCTGATCTTCGAGTGCCAGTACCTGTCCTGCTGTCAACTCTGTCAGTGCCACAGCAACGTTGTCGAGCGGATGAATTTTTATGAATGGATTCATAGCCACCTCACAGTGCACTCAGCGCGTGGCGCAAACCATCCGCCAATATTGCATTAACGTACGCATCCACTTTTTCAGACAACTCAGGAATAGTGGTCAAATCAATGCCCCAATGACTCTCCAATGACAGCACTTCGATCACCAATGCTGAAATATCGGTCGGTTGTTCCCAAAGCTGTTTGAACCGCACCAACCAGTGTTCATCATCCTGCAACGGAATGGTTTCGCAATTACGCATACCGCGATAAAACACCAATAACGCGGCCAGAGAAAACACCAGCCGGGAAGGTAATCGACCGTTCAACTGCTGATACTTCAACAACTGTGGCAGAATGCGGGTCTTGAATTTGGTCATGCTATTCAGCGCGATGGCAATCAACTGGTGCTGAATGAATGGATTACCAAAGCGTTTCAATACATCATTGGCAAATGACACCAGTTCATCTTCGGGTAAATCCAGCGTCGGTATGATTTCGGAAAAGATAGTCTGTTCAACAAATTCGAACAGTTGCGCGTCATGCATCGTCTCGCCAACGGTATCAATACCGGCCAGATAAGCAACTGGCACCATCGCCGTATGCGCGCCATTAAGGATAGCCACCTTGCGTTCTTTGTAAGGCTTGATGTCATCGACCACCCGAATATTCATGGAGACATCCACCGGCAGCTGATCCAGACTCAGTAACTCACGCACCCATTGAGGGCCTTGTATTACAAACAGATAAAAGTATTCAGCGGTATCCAGAAACTGATCCTGGTAACCAAGCTGTTGTTGCAGTTCTTCATGTTCGGATCTCGGAAATCCAGTCACAATCCGGTCTACCAGGGTTGAACAAAATGTATTGGCCGTCACCAGCCAGTCGATAAAACCTTCACCCAGCTGCCATTGCTCGGCGTATTGCAGCATGATTTCCTTCAGCCGTTCACCGTTGTAATCAATCAGTTCGCACGGAAACAGAACCAGACCTTTATCAGTCATACCATTAAAGTGCTGATAACGGGCATGAAAAAACTGTGTCAGTTTTGCTGGATAGCTGACGGGGGGCGCATCATCAAACCGATCAGTTTCGAGATAAGCAATACCCGCTTCGGTCGTATTGGAAAAGACCATCCGCAACTCTGGCGAACGGGCAATTTCCATAACCTGATCATAATCAGCGTAGACATTTAATTCCCGATTAACCGAACGAATGATTCGCGACTGCCGCACGACCTCACCCTCGTCATCAATACCACGAATGACCGTGGTATACAGTCCATCCTGAAGATTGAGTGAAGGTGGAAAATCAGTGTCGATGGGACGTACCACCGTAATGCCGGCATTCAGGGGCGTGTGTTCATTTAAAATATCCAACTGCCAGTCAATAAATGCGCGTAAGAAATTGCCTTCACCAAACTGGATTATTTTTTCCGGATAACTTGCACCGGGAAAAGTAGAACGATTGAGGGTTACCATAACCATACCTATGTATATCCGTTAGACTTAACATCACCTCAGTCGGGCTGTTGAGTAACCTATCCATAGTCAGCTCTCAACATCCGCTGACCGCAACGCCAGCAACCATCCAACAATCAACGTAAGATTGCCGGTCGTTTAAGAAACCTGTGATCAGCGGCTTGGCAGCTCAATACCAAAATAACGCTCCGCATTACCAAAACAGATGTTTGCCACCATATCGCCCAACAGTGTCAGATCTGCCGGAGCTTCCCCTTTTTGCACCCACTCACCGATCATGTTGCAGAGAATTCGGCGGAAGTATTCATGCCGGGTATAAGACAAAAAGCTGCGACTATCGGTCAGCATGCCCACAAAACGACTTAACAAACCCAACTGTGCCAGCTGGGTCATTTGCCGTTGCATGCCATCTTTTTGATCGTTAAACCACCAGCCGGAACCAAACTGCATTTTTCCGGGAATACCGTCACCCTGATAATTTCCGATCATGGTGGCCAGCACTTCGTTATCTTTAGGGTTCAGACAATAGAGAATGGTTTTTGGAAGCGTATTGGTCCGCTCCTGGGCATCCAGCAGTTTTGCCAGCGGCGCTGCAATCACGGTGTCATTGATGGAATCAAAACCGGTATCCGGCCCCAGCTCGGCCAAGCGACGACTGTTGGTGTTACGCAGTGCACCGATGTGATACTGCTGCACCCAGCCCCGACGTACATATTCTGCCGCCAGAAACAACAATACGGCAGTCTTGAAGGCATCTACCTGATGACCGCTCAAGGTCTGGTTTTGCCGACGGGCACTCAGAATGTTATCGAGCTCAGCCACGCTGGCCTCGGCATAGGGCACGGTATCCAGAGCGTGATCGGAAATACGGCAACCATGAGCGGCGAAATGATCCATCCGCCGGCTCAGGGCCTGTGTCAGATCAGCAAAACAACCGATATGAGTATCGCTGACCTCCGCCAGGGTATCGATATAATCGACGAATCCCGGTGCATCGATGTTAAAGGATCTGTCCGGACGCCAGCTCGGCAACACTTTGACGTCGAAATCCCCATCTTCTGCAATCTGCTTGTGAGCCTGAAGGTCATCAACTGGGTCATCGGTCGTTCCGACCATTTTCACATTCATCTGTTGCATGATGCCGCGGGCGGAAAAGTCCGGCTGCTGTAATAACGCATTACAGTCCTGCCAGATGCTTTCTGCTGTTTCAGGTGACAATAAGCGATCCGCAATACCAAAGGGACGCCGCAACTCCAGATGGGTCCAATGGTACAAGGGGTTACCGATGGTATGAGGTACCGTGGAGGCCCAGGCCATAAATTTTTCTTTATCACTCGCATCACCGGTACAAAAGCGCTCGTCCACTCCGTTGGATCGCATGGCCCGCCATTTATAGTGATCACCCTTGAGCCAGATTTGATAGAGATTTTCAAATTGATGGTTACCGGCGATCAATGCTGGTGGCAAATGACAGTGGTAATCGAAAATCGGCTGGTGTTTGGCAAATTCGTGATACAGGCGGCGGGCAAATTCAGTTTCAAGCAAAAAATCATCGTTGATAAAAGCAGTCATGCGACCTCTCCAATCGGCTTTCATTTATATTTGTTATACCAATTATTAGGAATCGGCATAGTCATGTCTACCAGATTAATCTATTTAGGCGAAGATAGCGTATATATACGATTGTTATTCCTGCAAAGTTGTCATATAACTTGAGCCAGATCAATTTTTGGTCTAACAGGTATGACATGATCTGCCGCCGAAAAACATGCAAATCTGGGTCATCGCTCTCGCAAATCGTGCTATTTTTGAGCTGGAAAGACATAAATTCGAAACGTCAGACAGCAATTTTTCTGACGAATATGAATTTGTTATACCAATTCAAAACGGCAAACCAAAAATACCAGTCCGCATGCATTACACCCCAGAACTTATAATGACAATCACTGAGGTCTATCAACCATGAAGCTAAACCCCAAACACCTGCTCGCCACCCTGATGCTCGCAATACCTCTGGCACTGGCATCAATGTCCAGCCTGGCCGTTGAACGGGTCACCCTGAAACTTGCCCACAATCTGGACAGCAATCACGTGGTCCATCGCGCATTGGCACAAATGGCCAAAGACATCAACGAAGCATCCGGCGGCAAGATGAAGCTGCGAATTTATCCCAGTGGTCAGATGGGCGGCCCCCGCGAAACTCTGGAACTGATTCAAAACGGCGCTCTGGATATGACCAAAGCCAGTGCCAGCGAAATGGAAACCTTTCAACCGGCGTACTCTATTTTTTCACTGCCGTATGTTTTCAAAGACAGCGCCCACTTCGAGAAGGTCATTTACGGACCTGTTGGCCGGGAACTGATGAATGAAACCAAAGATATCGGTTTCACTGCGATTGCTGCCTACGTAGCAGGCACCCGGAGCTTTTACGCCAAGAAAGAAATCCACTCCCCAGCAGATATGAAAGGCCTGAAAATCCGTGTGGTAGCCACTCCCACAACGATTAAATTGATTGAACTGCTGGGTGCCGCTCCAGCACCCATTCCATTCGGCGAGGTATATACAGCCCTGCAACAAGGCGTCATAGATGGTGCTGAAAACAACGAGCCTTCTTACGTTCAGACCCGTCATGTGGAAGTGGCCAAATACTACATCGAAGACCAACACACCTCTGTCCCCGACTTCCTGGTGGTGTCTACCAGCACCTGGAATAAGCTCGATGACGAACAGAAACAGATCATTATCGATGCCGCCAGAAAGTCTGAAAAATATGAACACGAACTCTGGGATCAGGTGGTTTTGGAATCACGGGAACGAGCTGAACAAACCGGAGCCACATTCATTCAGGTCGATAAAGCCGCATTCCGCGAAGCTCTGGCGCCACTGTACGATGACTTCCGTGCCGATCCGGTGAAAGCCGAATGGCTGGCAAAAATTGAAGCTGCCGCGGGCGAATAATCTGTTATCAGCACTGGCAGAGGCATAAGCCTCTGCCCTGGAGAACATTATGCGATTTCAAACATTCAAGAAGCCGGTGGATTACGCCATTGCCGGATTCTGCATTCTGATCATGACCTCCCTGGTCTTCTGTGTTGTCTGGCAAGTCTTCAGCCGTTACGTCATGAATCAACCCAGTACTTTTACCGACGAAATCGCCCGCTTCGCGATGATTTGGGTCGGGCTTCTGGGAGCTGCATACACCACCGGTCTGCAGAAACATCTCGCCATCGACTTGTTCAGCAGTCGTTTTGCAGGGCGCAGTCAATACGTCAGCGTATTGTTCATCAATCTGTGCATTTTAGCGTTTGCCGCCAGCGCCATGATCTGGGGTGGCTGGACGTTAGTGGCCAAGGTTTATAGCACAGGCCAGGTTTCACCGGCCATGCAAATGCCCATGGCTTACGTTTACGGTGTCCTGCCAATCAGCGGCAGTATCATCAGTTATTACAGCCTGTTATTTATTCTGGATGCGGCGATAGATCTGCTTACTCAGCCAAAACCGGTTGAGGAGGGTTGCTAATGGATTGGTCAATTACACTGGTCATGTTCGGGTCTTTCTTCGTGCTGGTCTTTCTGGGTGTGCCCATCTCTTTTTCTATTGGTCTGGCTTCACTGGCTGCAGGCTTTATGATGCTGCCGGTAGAAACCATTCTGGCAGTGGTGGGGCAGAAAATGGCCACGGGTCTGGATAGTTTTTCACTACTGGCCATTCCATTTTTTATCCTCGCTGGCATTTTGATGAACAGTGGCGGAATTGCCCTACGGCTGATCAATTTTTCTCAAGTATTGGTCGGTCGCATGCCTGGTTCCCTGGGGCATGTTAATGTTCTTGCCAACATGTTTTTTGGGTCAATATCCGGTTCTGCGGTGGCGGCTGCAGCGGCCGTCGGTGGCACTATGTCACCACTGCAAAAGAAAGCCGGTTACGACCCCGCCTATTCAGCCGCAGTGAACGTAACCTCCTGTATCACCGGGTTGCTGATACCACCTTCCAACGTACTGATCGTTTATGCTCTGACAGCCGGTGGCATCTCAGTAGCCACCCTGTTCATGGCTGGTTATCTGCCTGGCATGTTGATGGGACTTTCACTGATGGCAGTCGGTACCGTTATTGCCCGTAAACGCGGCTATCCGGTTTCTGAGAAACCTACGCCACGCATGGTATTGGCTGCGTTTATTGATGCGGTGCCAAGCCTGCTGCTGGTGATCGTGGTAATGGGTGGCATCCTTGGTGGCGTGTTTACCGCGACCGAAGCATCAGCAATTGCCGTGGTATATACATTTATCCTGTCAGTATTGATTTATCGGGAAGTGAAATTCAAAGACCTGCCCGGCATCATGCTTGAAGCAGTGGTCACCACGTCTATCGTTTTGCTGCTGATCGGCATATCAGTCGGCATGTCCTGGATCATGACCAATGCAGACATCCCCTACGCCATCGCCGATGCGTTGATGAGTGTTTCTGAAAACCCCTTCGTCATTCTCATGATCATTAATGTGATCCTGCTGGTAGTCGGTGTTTTCATGGACATGACTCCGGCAGTACTGATCTTCACTCCTATCTTTCTGCCCATTGTCACGCAGCTCGGTGTCAATCCCGTGCATTTTGGCATCATGATGGTGGTCAATCTTTGCATTGGTCTGTGCACTCCACCCGTTGGCAGCGCTCTGTTTGTCGGCTGCTCAGTATCCGGCGTGAAAGTTCAGGAGTTGATCCGGCCAATGATGCCATTTTTTCTCGCATTATTGGTCACCCTGATTGCCATCACCTATATTCCACAAATCAGCCTGTTTTTACCTGGTCTATTTGGGATGCACTAACAGCCATCAAGGCATGATGCAGAAGAGTGCAGGCTAGATCCTCCTGCCTCTTCCTGCTATTTTCACCTATAATGCCGGTGTCTCAGCCTGTCAGCTGGACCGGCAACGTTAACAGGCTAATGACTCACACAAACACAGATAATCGAAAGGGATTTGTGAGCCCTTGCAACACCCGGCAATCTCATGCGGTTACGCCAGTTTTAAGGGGCACAACATTCTGTTCACGAGGAATACATGGTTACCATAGAACCTAAAAGGCTTTATCAGAAAGTCGCCAGTAATCTGAAGACACGGATCCTGAACCAGGAATATAACATTGGTGATCGTCTACCGGCAGAACGGCTGCTGGCTGAAGAAATGGCTGTCAGCCGAACGGTTGTCAGAGAGGCCATCATCATGCTTGAGGTTGAAGGCATGGTAGAAGTGATCAAGGGTTCGGGTATCCATGTAGTATCCAATACTTCCCGCTATGAGCCGCACGAACCTGAAACAACATCCGGGCAGGATGCATTGATGACAGCCGGCCCATTTGAGCTGTTACAGGCACGCCAGCTAATTGAAAGCAACATCGCAGAATTTGCCGCGACCCAGGTGACCAAGCAGGATGTCATGGAGCTGATGAGAATCCAGGAACTGTCCCGCAAAGAAGACCGTGCCCGAGATTCCGAATGGGATAAGCTGTTTCACATTCAGGTGGCAAAAGCGACACAAAATTCAGTGCTGGTAAGCGTGATCGAACAGATGTGGTCCTATCGGGAACAAAACCCCTACTGGCGCAAACTCCATGAGCACATTGAAGACAAAGACATGGATAGCTGGTGCCACGATCACGATCTGGTACTGAAAGCACTGTTGCGCAAAGATCCGGAAGCAGCCAAAACTGCCATGTGGCAACACCTGGAAAACACCAAAGAAATGTTGTTCAAAGCCAGTACATTTGATGACGATATGGAGAATGACCGCTTCTTGTTTTCGGATAACCCAGTGATACATCTGAGCAGTCAAAAACGCCAAAACTGAAGATCAACAGACATCAGCACTCACTCAACACCTCTGTTCGAGCCAGGCCAACCAGAATAATTCATACCAATGTATGGGAATTTGGACCCATATATTTATGTTATGGTTAATACCTCAAACATTTGCAGAAATAATAAAATTACCGTTATGCAAATGATTTGCAATAAGCCTATCAGATTCGGCTGTCTGCTTAGTGTCTTATAAGAAAATCGATCAGATTAATCCAATTCAAAATTCGACTTACAAAATTTCGAACAGGACAAATATTACTCTGTCGAAAATATTTCCAACATACCAGTAATGGAGTTACACCATGCAAAAACAAGCTCTGATATTTCTGACATCTGCCATTGTTGCATCCACATCCATAGGCGCCCAGGCAGTGGACCGGGTAACCTACACCGCCGACAAATCCACTCGCGGTACGACTGTTACCATTCCAGAATCCAAGGTCAAAGAACTATGCGGTGATCAGGATGGCTGCAAGGTCAGGTTGGCAATGTATGACTGGGACGGATTGCGCCGCCACGCTTCCCGGGAAACATTGTTTTTCTACAACCCTGACAACAGAAACTGGCGTGACTCGGCAGGAGACACCTCAGGCACCTCCAGCAACAATGGCACCCAGCACGTCGAACAAGCCTGGGCTTGTTACTTTACTGACGGGAAGTATCAAAGCTGGACCAACCTGGGCGATGTCGATGGCAATTTCGGACTATTGTCATGGGATCAATATAAT
The DNA here is from genome assembly GCF_050297175.1 of Gynuella sp. Lineage (NCBI taxonomy): Bacteria > Pseudomonadati > Pseudomonadota > Gammaproteobacteria > Oceanospirillales > Saccharospirillaceae > Gynuella > Gynuella sp. The sequence continues at coordinate 24,603 of NZ_JBNKSF010000056.1, forward strand.
GCCACCTGCGAAATCACACTGATCGATTGAGTGATGATTACAATGCTGTGAGATGACATCACCAACAGACCCGGCTGTGTCTGACCGATATGACCGGGTCAAAAAAGGAGCCGATTATGGGCGCGGTAAAAATTTACATGGTCAGTGCTGCTGTCATTTTTGGCATGTTCTTATTCTGGTACCGCCCAGTATCACAAATGCCCCAAGATCAGATATTGCGAAACAACAGCAAAGAAACCTCCAGCCCATCCAAGCCATCACCAAATTCGACTATAGCTTTCACTTCGACCATACAAGATCAGGCGCACTCTAGCCCGGCCCCCAGACAAAATCCTACTATCACAGAAACCGAATCCCCCGAACCACAACCGATACCGGCTGATCCCAATAGCACGGACCCTTACCTGCCTGCAACGGGTGAACATGCCGATGAAGTCAATCTGGCTGTAACTCCCTGTACCGACTCATGTGCCGGAGCAGAAACAATTACTGTGCAGGCAGACGGATACTTTGCCGGGCAAGTCAATGCCAAAGGCTTGCGGGAGCGAGCATTACTTGATGGCGCCATCGATCCAAATGCCGATCTCGGCATCCCCTTAACGGACCAAAGCGACACCCCTCCTCCACCCACTGGGTTGGGTGAATATATCGTCATTGATGACTTGTGATACCGGCTTCAATGAACGGAAGCTGCAAACAGCGATTCAATCTGATCCAGCATATGCCGGGAACTGTAGTAGTCCAGCCTGAAAGTATCTGGTCCCATTGCATACAACTGATCATTCCTGATCGCTGATACATGTGATAAAAAAGGATTCTGCCTTAGCTGGTCAATCATGGTTTCGTCTGCAGCAAACAGCAACAACGAAGCGCCATTCAGGCCATCGGCAAACTTTTCACCTGACAACTGAACAATATCATGGCGCTTACCCTGACTCTCATTTCCACGTACAGATTGGGGAATATCGGCGAGAGTAAACCCAAGATCTTTCAGTAGCCGCCCCTGCGCAGACTCCTCAGTCCATACATTAGCACCACTGCCATCCTCATAATACACCAGCGCCGTACTCGGTTGTGGCGGTAACTGTATTGCCTGATGCACACGCCTAACCCGTTGATCATAAGCTCGGACCAGCTCATCGGCATCTTGTTCGTGACCGGAGATTTCACCAAACAGGCGGGCCAGTTGCTGCCAGCTTTTATCATCGTAACTGACGACCATGGTCGGAGCCACTGACGCCAGCTGGTCATAAAGCTTTAGCGCCGAATCACCGCCAGTAGCGGCGATAATAATCAGATCGGGATTCACGCTAACAATGGCTTCAGCATTGGGCTCCATTTGATACAGCGGCTTGACTCCACGCGCGTGTGCAACCGTTGACCACTGCCGGAAAAATCCGCTCTGATCTGCGACGGCAGTATTGGCATTAGTACCACCACTGGCGATCACTGGGGCGTTGACCGCCAATAGGGATCCAGTCAATGTAACACTGGTTGAGACAATTCGATGAGGCGGTTGGTGCAAAGTAACCTCTCCCGCAACGGTCGAAAAAGTCCGCGGCCAACCCTCAATATCAGTCTCGGGTAATGCAGAGTGTTTATCCTCACTCGCAGAATGGCAAGCGGTGAGCAACCAGACAAGACATAACACAGTGAGCTGGCCGATAGGTAGCATTACTGTCCTTTCGGCACGGATGATCGTGTTTAATATAAACAACTTAATTTAACTCCCTATCGATAATGTTCTGAGACAGAAAAACGCGTCGAGGAATCGCCCAATTGTTCTTTAAAAGTACCGTGAACAGATTCAACGTAAACATGGCACGCATAAAATTTCTGCATTTCTTTTCTTTATTTTAATGAGAATGATTCTTATAATCATTAAAAATATTATGAACAGGAGCTGTTTGTGGATATTCTCGCCTCTTCGTCACACCTGGATCTCACCAAAACCCTCGCTAATGATCCCACCACCTTGCTGTTCATGTCAGAGCATCGAAAGGTGAGAACCTCTGGCGCAATTTCACGCATTGAAACCCCAGCGGAAGGTGGATTCTACCAAGACAGTCCGTTACAAATGGCCATTGCAGAAGCATTTCAAAGGGCCCGGGATCTGGGTCAGAAGAACCCGATTGTGATTGGCGCAATTCCGTTTGATGTTTCACAACCCTCTGCTCTGATCGTTCCGGAATGGTACGAATTCATGCCGCACTTAGCGGTTAATACCCACCAACCGGTCAAACTCGAACCTCTGATGGTCAGCGAGTATCGTTATCAACCCAACCGAACCGACTTCAAAAATATCGTCAGCGAGGCAGTCCAACGATTACAACACGGGCAACTGGACAAGGTGGTACTGTCGCGCATCCTGGAACTGGAGCTGGATCAGAACGTGGATTGCAGTGCCATCCTGCAAAATCTCATGACCCAAAACCCTGCGGCATACCAATTTCATATCCCACTCAGCAATAACAACACCCTGATTGGTGCCAGCCCGGAACTATTGGTTCGCAAACAGAAGCACAGCATCATAACCAATCCTCTGGCCGGTACCTGCAAGCGCCTGGCAGATCCACAACAGGACCATCTTAATGCTCAGCGGTTATGGCAGTCAGCCAAAGATCAACATGAACACCGTCTGGTCATCAATACCTTACGGGCTCAGCTGAGTCCGCTGTGTAAGCAACTGGATATTCCCACCCAGCCGGAACTGATACAAACCTCCAATCTCTGGCATCTCTCCACCCGGATTCAGGCCACCCTCAAAGAACCGGCCACCACTGCATTGCAAATGGCCAGTCTACTACACCCAACGCCCGCGTTATGTGGCTCACCAGCTGTGACGGCCAAACAACTGATTGATGCACTGGAGCCCCATGACCGAGGCCTGTTCAGTGGTATTGTCGGCTGGTGCGATAGCGAAGGTAACGGTGAATGGGCGGTCACGATTCGCTGCGGCCTGGTTCAGGCAAAACGGATTCGCTTGTTTGCAGGGGCCGGTATCGTTGCAAACTCAGACCCGGAATCGGAGTGGCAGGAGACCCGTGCCAAACTAGACACCATGCTGAATGCTTTCAATATTGGCAACGGAGAATGACCCATGCCTATCACCTTCACTCCCTGGCCAGACCAATTTGCACAACGCTATCGAGACAAGGGTTATTGGATTGATCAACCATTGACCGATATTCTGAACCACGGTCATGAAGACCATACAGCCATTATCTCGGCAGACAAAAATTACACCTATTCTGAACTGCGTTATTACGCCCAGCGTCTGGCCCGCCAATTCCTTAAACGGGGTGTGCGCCGAGGTGACACCGCAATCATTCAATTGCCGAATGAAGCTGATTTCTATGTCGCCTACTTCGCTGTTTTGTATGCCGGCATCGTACCGGTTAACGCGCTGTTCAGTCATAACCGCCATGAACTTCTGGCGTATGCCCAACAGCTCCAGCCACGATTGCTGATCGCATCGGGCCAGCATCCACTGTTCACGGATGCAACATTTATTCAGGAAATGACAGTAACAGCCCCAGCACTGACAACTGTGATGATTGATGGCAGCACTGATTTCGCAGAAGATCTGCAAGCTCTGTTGCATGAGGATTACAGCGTATCAGAACCACTACCCGAGCCAACCGCAGCCGATCAAGTAGCGTTTTTTCAATTGTCCGGCGGCAGTACTGGCACACCTAAACTGATTCCGCGTACCCACAACGATTACTATTACAGCATTCGCCAAAGTGTAGAGTTGTGTGGTGTCACCGCCGCAACTGTTTATCTGTGCGCCTTGCCAGCGGGCCACAACTATCCCATGAGTTCACCTGGCGCACTGGGTATCTTTTTTGCCGGAGGTACAGTCGTCATGGCCAGCAGCCCGGATGCCTGTTGTTGTTTTGATCTGATCCACCAACACCAGGTCAATATGACTGCATTGGTTCCACCTGCGGTGGCTTTGTGGTTACAGGCCGCACCGGATCAGCGCGATAAACTCAGCAGCTTAAAATTATTACAGGTTGGCGGTGCCAAACTCAGTGAAACCCTCGCACGACGTATTCCGGCAGAACTGGGATGTCAGTTACAGCAGGTACTGGGCATGGCCGAAGGACTGGTGAACTACACGCGTCTGACAGATCCGGACGAACTCGTATACGGCACCCAGGGCTGCCCGATGTCAGCTGATGATGAAGTACGCATCTTGGGCGAAGATGGTCAACCGGTCGCTGATGGCGAAATCGGCGAACTCACAACCCGCGGCCCCTACACCATTCGGGGTTACTACAACGCCCCGGAACACAACGCCAGGGTTTTTGATGCCGACGGTTTTTACCATTCCGGTGATCTGGTGCGTCGCGACAACCGTGGCTATCTACAAGTGGTCGGTCGGGACAAGGATCAAATCAACCGGGGTGGTGAAAAAATCGCCGCTGAAGAAGTGGAAAACCTACTGCTAAAACATACTGCCATCACGCATGCTGCACTGGTGGCTATGCCCGATGACAATATGGGTGAAAAAAGTTGTGCCTTTTTGGTTCTTCAAATGGGTTATGACGCTCCCAAAGCCATCGTCCTACGTAAATATCTACGCAGTCAGGGTATTGCTGAATACAAACTGCCTGATCACTTTGAGTTCATTGACCAGCTGCCACTCACCCATGTTGGCAAACCGGACAAAGTCCGCTTACGGGCAATGATCGAAGCAAAACAGCAATCACCGCATCGCGATACAAAAACAACCCCTGAAGCATAAAGAGTAGTTTTCGTCCAACATGACCATAAACCATGTTTTAGAAACGACCTCATGCCATCGAACACAGACCAACAGAATAACTTAAGGAGTTCTCATGTCTATTCCCTCACTTACTGATTATGTCATGCCGACAACGGAATCACTGCCAACCAATAAGGTCAGCTGGTCACTGGAACCTGCCAAAGCGGTGCTGTTGATTCACGATATGCAGGATTATTTTTTAAAATTCTATCCTCAAGACTCCGCCCTGATCAGGCAATTAATCGACAATATCAGCACCCTGAAAACATTTTGTCGCGAACACGAAATACCCGTGGTGTACACCGCCCAGCCGGACAAGCAATCCCCCAAGGACAGAGCATTGCTCAATGATATGTGGGGGGCGGGTGTCAATGACCATGCCAAGATGAAAAAAATCTGCTCTGCACTGACACCCGATCCTCAGGATACGGTATTGGTTAAATGGCGTTACAGTGCGTTTCAACGCTCCAATCTGGAAAACATGATGCAAGAGCTGGATCGGGACCAACTGATCATTTGCGGTATCTATGGTCATATTGGTTGCATGATAACGGCAGTGGATGCATTTATGCGCGATATCAAACCATTTATGGTTGCCGATGCCGTCGCCGACTTCAGCGAAAAAGACCATCATATGGCACTCAATTATGTCGCCACCCGTGCCGGTACCGTGGTCAATACAGCAACCATTGTCGAAACCACCAGACCACATCCGCAATTAACCCTGGCTCAGCTTAAGGCCCAACTGTTATCCGTCATTGACGAAAATGAGGATGATTTTGACGCCGATGAAAACCTGGTCGATTACGGGCTCGACTCCGTACAAGTGATGAGCATGATTAATGACTGGCGCAAACAGGGTATTGAGATCAACTTTGCCGAGCTGGCCAAAACCCCCAGCCTGAATGCCTGGTGGAAACTGATCGGCGACAAACAGGCTGGGTAATGATGACGGAACTGGATTTCAGTGGCCACAGCGTCTGGGTAACCGGTGCCGGACGCGGTATTGGATTAGCGACTGCACAGCGTTTTGCCGCACTGGGTGCTGTCGTGACTGGCCTGGACCGCAATTTTGACCGGGCGAATAAATACCCGTTTGATTGTTATTCTGTAGATCTCAGTGATGCGGATCAGGTGGCCGCGGAATGCAATGCCATCCTATCTCAGCAACCTCACATTCACAGCCTGATCAATGCTGCCGGCATTCTCCATACCGGGGCCACGGAAGATATCTCCAGACAGGCCTGGCAGGATTGTTTTAATGTCAATGTCGGCGCAGCGTTCAACCTGTTTCAGCAACTGATCCCACAATTCAAACAGCAACGCAGTGGCAATATTGTCACGGTCAGTTCCAACGCCGCACACGTTCCAAGGATGCAGATGTCAGCTTACTGTGCCTCCAAGGCTGCACTGACCAGTCTGAATCACTGTGTAGCCCTGGAACTCGCCAACCACAACGTTCGTTGTAATGTGGTATCGCCCGGATCGACGGATACCGATATGCAACGCTCTCTGTGGCATACAGCTGATGCCAGACAACAAACCATCAACGGCTTTCCGGATCAATACAAACTGGGCATTCCGCTCGGCAAAATTGCAACTGCGAATGAGATTGCCAACACAATTGTGTTTCTGGCATCAGATATGGCCAGTCACATCACCCTGCAGGATATTATCGTGGATGGTGGCGCTACGTTTTATCGATAAGGATTTGGTTGAGAGGTCAAGATCAGCAAACACGCCCTATAGGCCCGAATGCACCCTTTCATGCGATCTACGGTCTGAAACAAGGAACTCTCATTTCCAAGGCCTCATGAGTCACTAAAACGCTGATAATATGGACGAGAAGTGTGTTACATGATGGATGAGTGCCACTGGGGTGGCCTGCTGGCCACCCCCTATCAGTTACCTGGCTTACTGATTGTACTGCCAGAATTTATGCAACAGTTCTGTTTTTCGGTCATCGAAAATACTGCCACCGCTACCATCACCCCAGGTACCCCATTGGTCCTTGGCTGTAATCGGATCATATTTGGTTTTGATCCAGCCGTAGGTATCTGCAGATTCAGGGTTGATGGACCAGTAACAGGCATGAATATTGTTATCCATCATGTAGTTAACAAATTTATGCTGCCATTGGGCATCGACATTCGTCTTAATATGGGACCACTGATCTTTGGTGGCCTGAGAGGATTTACTCATCGGCCAATCCATGTTGCCGCCAAATTCACCTACAACCACCGCATAACCCTGATCTCTCAGGAAACCAAAATGCTGATGCCAGCTTTTACGCATCTTGTTGGAATCAATCACGATGTTACAGTCTTTGGCGGCTGCTTCATCACCTTCCAGACCTTCACATTCAGGCTGTGCCGGATCCATAAAATGGGCCTGAACATGCACCGATGGACCATAAGTGTGCGGTGCCAGCACCAACCGGTCTTTTGGAATGTTCAGAGGATCAGAAACAAATCCATAAAGACTTTCACCCCAGTTGGGCCTGAACTCTTCTGACGGGCCAAACTCACTCTTGGTGCCAATACCTTCAACAAACACCAGAAGATCATTGTTCACTGAACTAATGGCACCATAGGCTTTCTCTGCCAGGGTACTCCATTCGCTCCAGGTGTAATCCCATGGTTCATTGAAAATATCGATACCGATAACATTGTCGACATTCAGTTCGGTAGGTAACTGAGCCAGTTTTTGCAAGTCAGTCAACCATTTATCTTCATCATAGGCCCGCACATTCATGGTCACAGTACGACCATCTTTCAGAGTGACCTGTTTGCCCTGATCCGCTGTGTTACAGGACCATTCTTCACGGGTAAACTCATAGCCGACCCGGTCTGCATCAGTCCATGGTGGCGCAGCGTCAAGACGACCCGCACGCCAGCCCACATAGCTGGAGCATGAATGCATATCCAACAATACTTTGATGTCGTATTTATTGGCGGTCACCAAAAACTCCTGCAAACCATCCAGAGCATTTTCCTGCTGTACACTCGGATGATTTTTCAATGCTCCGCCATTTTTCTGAGAAGCATCTCCCATACCTTGCGGGTCTGTTGGATTAAGTGTCTCTGGTGAAACCGGCAACCGGACCATGTTGATCCCCATGGCTTTGATTTCCTGCATATCGCTATCCAGCGAGCGGCCTGACCCCTGACCTCCGTTAAACCACCACATGTTACCAATGTACAACTCCATGGAAGCACCATCGGCATTATTATTTCCGTTCTTGGGTTCCTGCTGACCTTCCAGGCCAAACCAGTTACCACAACGCAACGGCATAACCTGGCCATCCTCAGTGATATCGCCATTCTGGTCTACACGGAATTTTCCTGGCAAAGATGTGCTGTTATTGACCGGTGTTACCACGGGGTAATTGTCTTCCCATTCACTGGCATAATCTCCCGAGACAGTATCGTTCGGGTCTTTATCGCCATTGTCTGATCCACCGTTGTCTGATCCGCCGTTATCGGAACCGCCATTGTCAGATCCACCGTTATCGGAACCACCATTGTCAGACCCACCGTTGTCTGACCCACCGTTATCGGAACCACCATTGTCAGACCCACCGTTATCGGATCCACCGTTATCGGATCCGCCGTTGTCAGATCCACCGTTGTCAGAACCGCCGTTGTCTGATCCACCGTTGTCTGATCCACCGTTATCGGATCCACCGTTGTCAGAACCGCCGTTGTCTGACCCACCGTTGTCAGAACCGCCGTTGTCTGATCCACCGTTGTCAGAACCGCCGTTATCAGATCCGCCGTTGTCTGATCCACCGTTGTCTGATCCACCGTTATCGGATCCACCGTTATCGGATCCACCGTTGTCAGAACCGCCGTTGTCTGATCCACCGTTATTGGAACCGCCGTTATCGGAGCCCCCGTTGTCAGATCCACCATTATCGGACCCGGAACCATCACTGGCATTACCGCCATCGGTATTGTCTGTATCAGTGACCGGACCACCGTTACTACCATTGGCAGAGTCGGTTCCACGATCGATGCTGACATCACATGCACTCAATGCCAATGAGATCAAGGCAATTGAAGTACTCAAGCCAATTTTTTTAAATCTGATTCCCATGCTTTCCTCGTTATCAAAAGACTTTTAAAGCAGATTTCTTACTACGCAAACCGGTTGATAATTTCGTACTCACACATCGCTATCAGCGAAGACATCATGACAGAATTTTCATCATTCAGAAGGACACAATCATATTCCGATCTGCATCCTGATGCTGTTGAACAAAACCCGGACAGCTGACCACACCACCGTGTGGTACAGCTAAACTCCGTCATAGGAAATTACCTGAACCAATTTATTGCTTTTCATAAACACTGTGTTTCTATTTAAAGCCAAATCCATTTTTGATAGAACCGGATTTTTTCCAAATCGATAAGCCTGTCACTTATCCATTAGTCAGAACTGATAAACATGTCACCTTTCGTTTTACAAAACGCTCGGGACTTTTTAAAAACACAACAAAAAACCAGATACCAAAAGATTACCATCAAAACAAAAAATCATTTTTTATGACGCATGGATCACACCAAAACTAAAACAAAGTATCATTATTGCCCGTGATAATAATTATCATCAAAACAACATAACGATATCCTCCTCACAAAACACCATTATCCGACCAAACTAAAACGATATTTTTCGAGCCAAGGCGCAGAATTGCCGCTTATTTGAGATTTTTCGTTAGCCTTGTCACAGCAAACGATAAAGGCAAAAATGTCGATGTGGATTTGTAAAGACTTTCAGGGAGCCATCCGCCCAGGCCCTATTCAAACGGTGGTTAAACGATTAACCCGGCAATCAAACAGATCGCTCTGATCATGTTGATAATTACCGGGTTCAGACTAATCAATCAGCTTGTTATGCTCATCAAAGAACGGGTAAGGCCCCTGAGTTTTTCCTGTTTTGTCGATATAACTTATGTGGCTAACAATACTTTCCGGGGCCAGCTTAAACAGCTGAATCGCCGGTGCTTCCAACGAAAAACTGGAGGGTGCATCCACACGTAGATCCAGGGTAACCGCGTGGCTATGGGAAGGTCCTATCCAAACCGGCAGGCCATGCCAGGTACCATAGATCGGCCGATGCAAATGCCCCACCACCACCCCCTTCACCTGCGGATGATGACGCACCACGCTCCAAAGTTCGTCATCATTCAGCAGTTTTTGCACATCCATATGTTGTAGTCCCACATCCATGGGTGGGTGATGAACAAACAACAACGTTGGACAAGCGGACGACGCTACCAGGCGATCCGCCAACCACCTCAACGAGGTCTCTGTCAGATGCCCATGAGGTTTCCCAGGCACAGAGGAATCCAGTCCGATCAACAGGTAGTCACCTGCTGGCTGCACAAAATGACAATAGTCATCATGATCAAAGGTCACAAAGCCGGTGAATGCCTCGCGCAATGCTGTTCGCTGATCATGATTCCCCGGAATAACCTTCACCGGCATGGCCAGCTGTTTTAATTCAGGTACCAGTACTGAGTACTCATCAGGCCTGCCAAAATCGCCCAGATCTCCCGTCACAACCACCCAGTCCGGCCGAGGCTGCAAGGCATTAATGTGCGCAACAGCCGCTCGTAGACATTGGAGGGTATCGACTTTTTTATACGCTATTTTGCCGCCTTTCTTGATATGGAGATCCGTCAGTTGTGCGATTAACATGACACACTCCCAACTGACTGCATCGGCAACATCACCAGGCGAGAAGCCGGAATCACCAGCCCAACAGTTTCCCCTTGCTGATAGGCCCGGCGCTCAAAACAGTCCACATAGATGCAATCCGCTACCCCGGATACCTCAACCAAAAGGCGTGTCCGGTCCCCCAAAAAAACACTTTGCGTCACACTTCCCCGAAGTGTCGCTTCCGCACAATCGATGATGCGAATATCTTCTGGACGGGCCATACACTGGATCGACGCACCATCACTTAAGGTACCGCTCTTCAATGCAGGCCATAAGGATTGTGGTAATGGCATCGACTGCTGATCGAAACATAGATGCTGACCATTCAGTTGCCCTGAGAAATGATTCATGTGGCCAATGAAATTGGCCACAAATGCACTGTTGGGTGCTTGATAGATCTCTTGCGCTGAGCCAATCTGAACAATGTCACCGTGGTCCAGAACGGCAATCCGGTCCCCCATCGCCATCGCTTCTTCCTGATCGTGGGTCACATAAACGGCCGTGATTCCCAAACGCTTCAACAGAGCATTGATGTCTGTGCGCAAACGCTTTTTCAAAAATGCATCCAGCGCTGATAAAGGTTCATCGAGTAACAATACTTCCGGCTCTGTGATGATGGCGCGTGCCAGGGCGACACGCTGACGCTGCCCACCAGAAAGCTGGTCAATGTGTCGATGGGCATAAGGTTGCAGATCAAATAAGGTGAGCATTTCTTCAATCTTTTGCGCCCGGACCGCCTTGCTTTCACCACGTACACGCAAACCATAACCAATATTTTCACTGACGTTCATATTGGGAAATAGCGCGTAGGATTGAAAGACCATCCCCACCCGGCGCTGCTCAATGGTGATCTTGGTAACATCACGATCACCAAATAAAATCTGCCCACCTGGATCACAAAACTCCAGCCCCGCTATCAATCGCAAGGTCGTTGTTTTACCGCAACCAGACGGTCCGAGCAGGACAAGAATTTCGCCTTTTTCGATATACAAATCCTGCGGTTTTAAGGCAACAGTGCCATCTGCAAACGTTTTTTGAACGTGTTTCAAAGTAATGGCCACACTGGCCTGAGCGTTATTCATTGGACACCAAAATGGTTGTATCTGGGTAAGTTGTTATCATCCTAATTCATACATTCAGGATGTTATCTGCATTATGATCGGCACCGCCATGGGCATTAAAAGACGGATGAGTCCCGTCATTTAGGGCTCGCCCTCGCCCGCCTGCTTTAGAGTTTTTTTGGGTTTACGGTTAAACCATTGCGCCGCCACTAATAATGGCAAAATCATGACCAGGAAAATCAGGGTATAAGCGGAACTTACTTCCAGACGCATGGACGCATAGGAATCAGCCAGCCCAACCGGCAGTGTTTTGGTCAGCGGAGTATGCAGCATCCAGGTCAGATTGAATTCGCCCGCCGATAGCGTCAGCGTCATCAACACACCACTGATGATGCCGGTCTTGCAGTTCGGCACAATGACATGAAAAAAGCGCTGCCAGAAACCTGCCCCAAGACTGGCTGCTCCTTCTTCCAAAATACGGAAATTAATACTCTGCAGTACCGCCAGAACCGACTTGACCATAAACGGCAAAGTAAACACCACATGCCCGATCAGGATGAAATACCAACTCATGCGCAACGCACTGAATCCGCCATAAACAGACAACAACCCCAACGCAATGGCCATCCCGGGAACGGCTATCGGTAAGGTGAGGCATTCGTCCAGCCAGGCCGAAAAGCGGCTGCGGGTTCGCGCCAGGTAATAGGCGCACGGGACCCCTGCGCACAAATTCACCAGCGTGGTCGCCAGTGCAATCCATAAGGTCAGCCAGATGGTGTCTGAATACAGATCCCATACCTGAGTCAGCCAGCGCAACGTGAAACCACTGGAGATACCGACAAAGTAATTATTGGTCAGGCCGGCGGTTATCGACATCAGCACCGGTACAATCAAAAATGCACACACCAGCAAGGTAAAGCTCAGTTGCAGGTAGAAAACGATGCCTTTTTTCATATCAGCCCCCCATCGCCAGCGACGTGCCACCTTGGCGTCGGGCAATGGCCAGGCATAACCAGGTCATCAACCCCAACAGCAGGCTTAACGCCGCCGCCATGGCAAAGTTGGCATTGAGGGTAAACTCACTGTAGATCGTCATAGGCAATACATTCAGATCCGTCGCCAGTGTAAATGCAGTACCGAATGCCCCCATGGAGGTTGCAAAGCAAATCGAGCCGGATGAAATCAAACCCGGCATCAGTGCCGGCAAGGTAATGTCACGCAACATCTGCCAGCGATTGGCCCCTAACGAGCGACCGGCTTCAATCAGGTTGAGATCGAGTTTCTCGGCTGCGCCCATAACCGTTAACACCACACGAGGAATGGAAAAATACAGATAACCCACAAACAAACCTGAAATGGAATAGGCAAACGTCCAGCGTTCACCTGCCAGCGCCAATCCCAGCTCAGCAAATAAACCTTGCCGGCCAGCGAGCATGATGACAAAGAAACCGATCACCACACCGGGAAACACCAGAGGAAAACCCAGCATTGCCACCAATATCGCTTTTCCGGGAAATTCATGGCGCGTCAAAAACAACCCCACCACCGTGGCGATGGTCAGACTTGCCAGCGTCACCGTGACGGATAACCACAACGTTGACCATAAACTTTCAAGGTAAATCGGTTTGGTGAGAATGTACCAATAGCTGATCCCCTGCTCAGAGATGGATAACCACAAAAGCATCATCATTGGCAGAACAAAGAAAGTCACACAAATGATCAATGCGGGAATCATCAAAAAAACATACGGACGTTTATGCGTCATAAGACAAATTCGCAACCCAAAACAGTCAAGATAGAAATGACCCTGGAATTGTGCTCCAGGGCCAAATGCGGTTCCTTAGCGAACTTCGTTCATATAACGCTCGGCAAATCCGTTTTGCACTTCAGCCATTTTTCCAAAATCCACGGTTGCCGCTCGTGCGTACTCTGATGCCGGCAAAAACTTCTTCTGAATGTCATCCGTCATCGCCGATGTGATAACCGGACGCAGATACGCTTCAGCCCACAAGCGCTGGCCTTTATCAGACAACACAAAATCCAGCACCTTGTGGCCGTTTTCAGGATGCGGCGAATTCTTCACCGCACTCATGACATAAGGTACAACCAGCGAACCTTCTTTCGGAATCACAAACTCAACGTTTGCGCCGTCTTTGTATTTCGCACGGTAGGCATTGAAGTCATAGTCCAGAAGAATAGGAATCTCACCCGAGATCACGCGCGCGTATGCAGTTTGCTTGGGCACAATAGGACGATTCTTAGACAGCGCTTTGAAGTAGTTGATCGCTGGGGAAAAATCATCCGTGTTACCACCCATCGCCTGATTGACAGCTACTGCGCTGGCATAACCCACAAATGCACTGGTTGGATCAAGATAACCGATCATGCCTTTGTATTCCGGCTTCAACAGATCCGCCCAGGATTGCGGCACCGGACGACCATCGAGCGCATCTTTGTTCACAAAAAAACCAATGGTTCCGGAGTGAATCGCAAACCAGCGACCATCCGGATCTTTTAATCCACGGGGTATCTGATCCCAGTTTTTAGGCTTATAAGGAGCAACAACATCTTTTTCCGCCGCCTTAATACCAAACGACACACCGTAGTAAACAACGTCAGCCACCGGGCTGTTTTTTTCTGCCAGCAATTGAGACAGAGACTGACCAGAGTTCTTGTTGTCCATCGGAATAGAAATACCCAGATCCTGTTTGATCAGTTGCAACTGACCTCCCCAGTTGGCCCATTCTGGTGGACAGTTATAGCAAATCGCATCCGCTGCGTAAGAAACACCGCCGCTTAAACCTAATGACAGCAAAGCCACTCTGGCCGCTTGTTTAATGACATTCATAACACTCTCCTGCTAGTGATCAAGATATTCGCTGATAGATGATTGGGCTTTAGCTACCGTGCCCGAAAAATGCGGCTGGTAATCAAGTTGTCGGGCAGAGGGCAAGGCATTCTTACACTTTGCGTTGAACAACAGATCAACAGCGCACAATCCCATGTCGCGATGAGGTACTTGTATCGACGCCAATGGCGGTGACACAATCTGCCCCAAAGCCATGCCGTCAAACCCCACCACAGACACATCGCCGGGTACGCTGACACCCTTTGAAGTGAGATGGTTAATGAGCTTGAGGGCTAATAAATCGTTACTGCAAAACCATGCCGTCGGTGCCGACGATGATTCCAGCCAAGTGGCCTGTATGGCGTTAAATGGCGCCATTGAATAGGGATCTACTTCTACCAGTTGCGAGGTCAGATTGGCGGTTTCGTTAAGACAATCGATAAACCCCTGATAGCGTTGTTGGGCGCGGTCAGACGATAAAAAACGCCCGGCCACCACCCCAAATTGGAGATGTTCAAGTGTGAGCAAGTGAGCGGCAACGTCCCACCCCGCCTGATAGTTATCAACATACACACAAGGTTCATCGGCTGACTGGTTATGAACCAGACAAAAAGGAAACTGGAACTCTCGCAACAACGACAACGCTTCGTTATCCGCCACTGACGAGGTTGTCAGGATAACGCCGGCGACGCGCTGTCGTATCAAGTCAACAATCGCCTGCTTCTCACGGCTGCGCTCATATTGGGTGTCCACGACGATGACGGAATACCCAAAATGGCGTGCCCGGGTTTGGATACCCGCAACAATTTCAGAAAACACCGGATTCAACAGACTGGGAATCATTACCCCAATCGTCGGATTGTGATTCCACTCCATGGGTTTAGTGACTTGATGAGCGCTGTAGCCTGTCAACCGGACTACTTTTTCGATACGGGCACGGGTTCGTGTGTTGATTGGCCCGGTATTATTTAAGCATCGCGACACGGTTGCCGGAGAAACACCTGCTAACGCCGCCACATCTTTAATATTCATCACCCCTCCCCTTCCAATGCAGCGCAATATAAAAATTAAAGATGAAGGATTTGTGACTAAAAATGTGGCTTAAGGGCAAACTAACACGAATTTAAATGCAAGATATCGTCATTTTCTTGAATTTTCCTACATGAAACATAATTGTTTCATCGTTAGAAACCACCCCTGAGGCGAACAAAAAATAATCAATATTTTTTGTAACAAGCAATTCTGACAAATGATCACCATGACCTGCGACTTAAGATTCCTTAGAATTCACCCAAACCCGCGATGGACATTTCTCATGCTACGATTTTTTGTGTTCATACTAACGATATTGATTGGCCTACCCGCATGGGCCGAAGCGACACTGGTGAAGGTAGATAAATCCGAGCAGCGTATGACGCTGTTTGAGGGTGACCAGATTATCGCAAGCTACCATATTGCCCTTGGCGGCAACCCAAAGGGTCATAAACAACAGGAAGGCGATGAAAAAACACCGGAAGGGAATTATGTCCTGGACTATCTCAAGGAGGATTCGGCCTATCACAAAGCCATGCATATTTCCTACCCTAACCAGACTGATCAGCGCAACGCCAAGGCTCGTGGTGTATCCCCGGGCGGTTTTATTATGATACATGGCCAGCGTAATGGCCTGGGCTGGCTATCAGGCATCGTTCAACGATTCAACTGGACCGACGGCTGTATTGCTCTAACAAACAAAGAGATGGATGAGTTCGTAGCACTGGTGCCCATCGGTACACCGATCAGGATAGACTGGTAAACCACCCTGACCGGAAAAACGGTTATCTGCTCACTGCCTGCGTCCCAACCGGCCGGTGTCTCTGAATATCATTGATCAAGGTCACCAGCACAAAGCTTAACTGCATCAACAAAAACCAGGACACCAGTTTAGAGGCCGAGACCATGTGCCAGCCATCGGCCTGATCCGGATAAATCCAGACATTACAATAAGTGGCAATATTCTCTGCAAACCAGATAAACAACGCCACCAGAAACCAACCCACCAATAACGGCATATAACGATGTGTCCGCCGTATTTTGAAATAGACACCCGTTTTGAAAAACATAACACAGCTGGCCAGCAGCAACAGCCAGCGCATATCCCAGATAAAATGATGGGTGAAAAAGTTAAGGTAAATCAGCAACACCAGTACAACCGTATACCACTTGCCGGGATAAGCACTGTACTGGAAGTTAAACAGACGCCAGACCCGGGCAATGTAACTGCCGATAGCGCTATACATAAAACCGGTAAATAATGGCACAGTGGCGATACCAAACACGTACGCTTCCGGATACGTCCAGGAGCCAATGGCTTCTGAAGTCTTGAACAATTCCATAACCGTTGCCACCAGATGAAACACAACGATGACCAACGATTCCCGCAGCGTCTCCAGCCGGGTCAGCAACATCAGTAACTGAAAACCAACCGCCGCCAGAAAAATAAAATCATAACGGTGCAGCCCCTCCAGTGGATACCAATATCTGGTTACCATCATCACCGCCAGTAAAAAACCACCGAACATACTGGCATAAGCCTGCTTGAGACCAAACAGCCAAAACTCCTTGATGAAACTTCGCATCTTTAAACACTTCACTCCCTAAAAAGCGGCATTGTAGCTGATGATCGGCTGTAAACCCACACACCAGACAAACCACATCAATGACCGCACCGAACGTCCTTTCCTGCCTTGGCAAATCTGAAACCTACAACCCCCATCCCTCAGGCATACAAAACCGAATATTCCGATGCTGTTGTCCGTCCAGAGAAAAATAATCCTCGCCAGCCTCTTCCAACCCCATAGCCCGATAGAACTGAATTGCCGGAGAATTTCCTTCCCAACAACTCAAATAAACCGCCCCATCAACGTTGACTCGTAGCTTTCTCAGAAAAGCTCCACCGATTCCCATACCTTTGAACCGCCTCAACATATAGAGCGTCTCAATTTCACGATCCACCGGACTGAATACCATGACGCCAACGAGCCTGCTGTCCAGTTCAGCAATCCAGACAACCTTTGAGCTGATTTTCGTTTGCATATTGGCTGGAGAAAACTCGTCTAACATATAGTCTGCGTAGGCTGGCTCCAGCCCATAAAGCGCGTAAGTATCTGTCCAAACCGTCAAACACAACACAGAGAGCATGGCAGAATCCGACAGCTCTGCGGCTCTGATAACCATTTGATTCATAGATAAAATACTCACCGACACAGACACCTGGCATTAAAAACCAAGTCATACCGATGCATCAAGAAAGACGCGAGGTGGGATCCTCCAGTCTAGTGTCTCAAATAAAACGCATATTTAAATGGGCCGCCGAATTCACTTCACCAATCTACGTTAAGTTCAGCCAACGGCGTCCCACTCTTCGAGAAGCCCTCAAGACGTCCACCGCTTCGTTCCAGCTCTTGACAAGGGAGTGGCATTGCCTGCGAGCTGCGCCTTGCGGTGAACATCTTGAGGTGCTTTTTTAAGATAGGTTTTATTCAAGACACTACGCTAGCAATGACATTTCATAACCAGAGGACAAACAGGAAAATAAAAATAGAGCGAAGATCAGAAAAAACGAATGCTCCGCTCATGATCCAGGTAGAAGCCTATCAGCGATCAGCCAACAATGCGTACTTACCTGACCCCAGAAACATCATCGCTACCGCTGAAAACAAATACACACCAACACCCTCTGCTCCCCAGGCACCGTGCTGGTCCAGCACAAACAAATCACCCATATGAACCAGATAAGTAATAAAGAAGCAGGTACCAATTACAATGACCGCCGCGAAACGAGTGAATACACCCAGGATCAACATCACCGGAGCCACCACTTCCCCCAGATATACCCCATAAGCAATAAACGCTGGCAGGCCATTTTGTACCAACAGCCCCTGGATAAAATCCGTACCACCGTGGATCTTATGAATGCCATGCAACAAAAACATCAAGCCAAAACTGACACGCAGCACCAACTTTCCAACATCTGGCATATCCAACATCGCGTTAAACTTAGACATCAAGGCATTCATTATAATTTCCTAATTAATAGTTAAGTACATTTAAATACTGTAACCGACCGCACATATTGCGACAATAGGAATAATTCTCATTTTGAAATGCATTGATCTGCGGCAATGTACCGTGTTACCGCCCAACACCGGTAAAACAAAAGGCCAAGACTCAATCCCCAAGCATTGTCAAAATCGATCAAGGACATCTTGGAAGACACATAGATGATAAAAACAGCACCATCCTGGGCTATAGACATTCCCCCTTTCAACCTGCACACTAACCCACCATCCTGATCAAAACCCAACCACGCCAGCCATGAAAACCAGTCTTGACCATCTGCCGGAATCCAAGCAGCAGGAACTGCACACCATATCGACGATCTTGCGCGATACGCTGGAGGATTACCTGCAAGGCAAGACGAAACGCAAAACCGAATACCGGATTCTGAAGATCATCCTGTTTGGCAGTCATGCCAAAGGAAACTGGGTGAGCGACCCGGACAACGGCTATATCAGTGATTACGATATTCTGGTGATCGTGAACAAACCGGCACTGGTTGACGAAGATATCGTCTGGCAGCGGGCAGAAGAACAAATTGGCCGCAAAGTCTCGTCAGCGCCGTTAGGCCTCATCGTACATGACCTGGAAGACGTGAATAACCGGCTGCATCAGGGTCACTATTTCTTCAAGGATATCCGGGACGAGGGCATAGAACTGTATGCTGCGACACCAAGGCCATTAGCAACACCCGGCAACCTCAGCGAAGAAGAACGAAGAGAGATTGCGCAAAAGAATTTTACGCAATGGTTTTCCAGCGCAGATGATAGCCATGCCATGTATCGCTACGCACAAAAAGATAGTCGAATAAAACAAGCGGCTTTCGAGCTTCACCAAACCACGGAACGCCTCTACGCCTGTGCACTACTTGTCTGCACCAACTACCTTCCCAAAACCCACAATATCGAAAAACTTCAACATCTCTGCATACAGATTGATCCGGAGTTTACCGACCTCTTTCCACTCGACACAAAATTCCACCGTCGTTGTTTTCGTCGTCTGCAACGCGCCTACGTCGAAGCCCGTTACTCACTCCACTATGAAATCACAGAAGAAGAACTGAAGTACCTAGAATCCGAAGTCGCAAAACTAAAAGTACTGGTCGAAAAAGTCTGTCAGACTCGGTTGGTTTAAAGTTCTACACGGCAGAAATACTGCGAACCGAATAATCATAACGCCTCTCAAAGCATTCCATCGAAAATGAGATAGCACCTGATGTTTAGTTAAGCGATAATCATCTTCCATGATTTAATAATCAACATCCGCCAAAACGCACTCACAAACCAACAGAGAAAGAATCATGGAAACATCAATAGCCCTGGTCGGCGATTATTCAGAGCACATAATTGCGCATCAGGCCATCAACCAAACATTTGAGTTACTCACCAACACTGATTTTCCTGCCAAGGCGACCTGGGTAGGCACAGAAACCATAACCTCAGCCCAGGACCTGAACGGCTACAACGGTATCTGGCTGGTACCCGGCAGCCCCTATCAAAGCCTCAATGGAGCACTGACAGCCATTCAACATGCCCGGACAAAAGGTATCCCCTACTTTGGCAGCTGCGCCGGCTTTCAACACGCCATCATGGAATACTGCGCCAACGTACTCGGCTGGGAAGGTGTCACCCATGAGGAAATAAACGAAACAAGTCAAGGCCTGGAGATTATTTCAAAACTCAGCTGCTCACTGATGGAAGAATCAGAACAACTGCTCCTGAGTGCTGGCAGCATACTCGCTCGGGCATATCAGGCCGCTTCATTCCAGGGCACCTACCACTGCAACTACGGACTCAATCCAACCTATCGCGAACAACTGTTTGACACCCATTTAACCGCAACCGCATTTAACGAACAAAACGACATCAGAGCGTTTGAACTCGCCAATCATCCATTCTTTGTCGCCACACTGTTTCAACCAGAACGCAGCGCACTCCAGGGCCAGATATCCCCCATTATTCAGGAATTTATCAAAGCCTCTGCAAATACTTGATAGCAACAACCACATTGAAATAACAACACCCAAGCAAGGTGATATTAGTCGCATGAGGATTGCACAAACCTTATGCAGCAACATGCGATTTTCTACAAACAGCGGCATTAAGTAAAAGAGAGGTTTTGAAGTGTCAAAACACAGCAAGAGAGATATCCTGATTCATTTTGACGAAGAAACAAATGAAATTATTCTATACACGGTGAGTGTTGATGACACGAATAATATTCGCGAGAAGGAGTTCGATGGTGCAAGATTGGATCTTCCTTTTTTTTTAAAAAAAACTGCTGATGAAGCAGAGAAATCGCTAGGTGAAATAATTTTTTCCCTTATCGACACATTTTCTTTCAAAAAGACCGGAATTAGACCATACGAAGCTATAAACAAAGAACGCCATAAACAGGATGTAGCAGAATGGGAAACAGCAGCCAAAAGCGGTGACCCTGAAGCTCAATATATGCTGTTTATGGAGTATCATTCGAGAGCACTCATTAACAATGACTCTGAATCTCTGGTAAAGGCAGAGCAGATGCTGGATTCATCGGCTGCAAAGGGGTATTCCAACGCTGTCAAAAGCAAGAAACATTGGCCGTTAATGCGGGCTGCAATTGAGAAAAAGTTAAAGCGCAGGCCGCAAGCCTAAAAAGTGCTTTGCGACCTCTATTCCGTCGATCTTTGCAATAACCCGCACATAACCACCGACATCAATCCAGCGCCAGACAGCGATATTAGCCACATATGAACAACACTGGAAACCTGTGAAAAAATTTGGCTAAAGCCGAATTTGAAGATCAACTTTGGTTGCTCAAGTGTATTAGTCTCGACTTGATCTGGCAGCGACAGATTTTTCAGAAGGTGTTTGTCAGCTCAAATTCAATTCACGAACGAGCAAGCATGTGCGCCACTTCACAAAGTAAAACTTATCAACAGAGAGCTTATTGAATCCGTTATAACCATCACACAAGCTTTTGCCTGACATTTCAGTCCGTTAACAAGACCACCAGATTGACCGTTTTACGCCTTGACCTGTCTAACGCCGGCCCTCATTGCAAGAACGATCACATAAGGCTGCCATGCTGACGAAATATCCACCGACTACTTAGGGGTACGAACTTAGCTAAAGTTGTTCTATAGAAGCAAAGGTGTTTATACTTTCTATAATCAATGATGATCTTAGTGATTTTTGGTTAACTAGATTATAATTCCGATAGGAAATACAATTAAAGAGAAGTCGTCTTATTTGGGCGATTAGAGTAAAAACTGGACATGCCTAATGTGTGACCAGAGAATCAGTCAATGGAAACAAGTGGTAATGATAATATGGATATATCAATCTTAATTCTATCTATTGTATTGTTTGTCTTATTAAGCCTTTCAATTTTGTTTGTTACTGTTTATAACCGCATAGTCAGAAATGCCAACAGTGTCCAAAGAGGTTGGGCGGCAGTTGTTAGCTTTGAACAACAAAAAGTCAAAATCATTTCAAATCTCGAAAAGACCTTAAAAGGCTATTTAAGCCATGAAAGCAGTGTCTTTAAGCAGATCACACAGTTGCGATCAAGCATCCCTTCTTTAAACATAGACAGTACCGATACTGATGCACTGTCTGCGATTGAAAAACAGAGTCGGGAGATTGTACAAGGTTTGAATGTTGCTGTTGAAAACTATCCTGACCTGAAAGCTTCGGTGGTCTACAGTAAAGTAATGGAGGAACTGACAGATCAGGAAGAAGAAGTTGGCGCAGCGATAAGAGCATTTAATCAGACAGTAGAAATATTTAACAACTCGTTGCAAATATTCCCTAACAATATCGTTAATGCGCTCCTTAACCGTCAAAAACGGATTAAACCTTATCAGAATCAACATACAGTTGAAGCGTTTTCCTACCAACCATTCTAAAGTCTAAAGAATTCTACAAATCATGAATATCATTGAAAAATACCTCGCATTTTTAAAGTGGTTTTACAAAAATTTTCTGGGCGCTCATTACCATCAGTTTGGTAAAGACGATAATCAGAGAGCCAACAACATGGAATACAGTATTTATCACCATTGGGCAGATGCTAATAGCAGTCGGCTGTATGATGTGCTTCTATCCATGGAAAAATATCTGGGGACTGATGACTACTCAAAAGACATTGAAGAGTTAATTCGACCCTGTCTTGATTTTGGCCCGACACTGAAGTTATCGCTAATCCCCCTGTACAAACCGATAGTGATTTCAATAGTCATTGCCTTACCACTATTCTTTATCACAACGTCGTTCCTTCCTCCTCCAGTTACCGTTCTTATTTTTGTTTTTCCTTTCATGGTGCCGGCGATGTACTCATTGCTGGAATTGATTAAAGTTACAGGGTTGATCTCAAGTGTAAGTTCGAGCCTGATTGAGTATGATAAAAACAAAGACTCGAATCTGCACCGACTTTCTAATATGCAAAGAACTGTATTCTTGCAGTGGTTAAAAGAAAATTTCAAATTTTTTTCCAAACACAAATATCTTCATATCAGCCGACTTTACTCAGGGAAAGTGAACCTGAAATCCGGTAAACGAGAGTTTTATGCCTTCTACATTGAAGTTTTGGAAAAACATACAGACAAGGATGGGAAGGACAGCTTCGAAACTATTGATTCATTTTTTGGTATTCGAATGCCCGGATTTAATATGACTGAGGCGCGCATTTGCTCACTAAAACAAAAAGAAGATGGATTACAACCCTGGACCAGCCTATCACCTAGATTCAATGAAAGATATTGCTGCGAAGTCGCTGACTCAATAGCAGCGACAAAATGGCTTACACCAGCAACGTTGGAAGAAATACTGGATGCGGATATAAAGCTTGGTGCGCTGGAAATTATGACCACGAAGGATGGCCATCTACTCACCTTATTCAAGAAAAATATCTTTGCTGAAAAACAGAGTATTTCGACAACACTAAAGACACCTTCAGCATTTTTAAACGATCTCTTAGTATCGGATCAGTCTTCAGAAAATCTGCCGATTGCTCTGTCTCTAATTGATCTCATGATTGATCAATGAACGTATTATCGAGGGGCCTCTGAAAATAGGAATAGTTTTGATGCAGGCGAGGAAGCACCACTCGCAACACCGCAATTTACTTGTGTAAATGAAGATGTGAAACTGGGGCTGACAACGTCCTGCACGAAAATAGGCCATTTTTCTGAGGTTCCCCAGCAGCGGGAAAATCTACGAATAGATGACTTTTTACGTATCAGCCGACGTCACATTTTCATTTTCGAATAGCTTAAACGGTGGCCTGCTTCCTGCTGGTTTCCGATTATTAAGGCACTATCCAAATAAACCATGAGAATCGTTCCAAACAGTAAAAGCGATGATGAAGCCTGCGAGCATCTAAGCAGAGCAACTGACGCTGAAATCATTCCGCATATTTATGAACTATTAGAATGGCTACAGGATATGAACTGGCCTGTCGCCCTAAATGTAGCAGAACGCCTTTCAAAACTGGGAATAGAATTAGTAGAACCAGTATGGACCATACTGGATGGTACTGACGAAGTATGGAAGTACTGGATTGTTTCCCACCTGCTACACGCCGTAAACAAACAGGTGTATCAATCCCTGAAATTTAAATTATACAGAATGAAGTCTCAGCCCACACAGGGCGAAATTAAAGAAGAAGTATATGATGCGGTATGTGAGTTGCTTTATACTCGAAAACAGGTATAACCCGCCAATCAACTTCACGTCTTTATGTCCGGTCAGCTCATACCGTGCTTCGTACCAGTCAACGGCATAAAGGAACCACATACCCATTAAGAGTTACGTAATGAACAAGCTAGTAATATTTATCTGTTTTATATCCATGAACGTAGTCAGCAAAGAGGTAGATCTTGAAAAAGTCTTCTCCAACTCCCCGGTAGAGGGAACGATTGTCATTGAAAATATGGATGGCTCAACAAGCTACGTTTATAACAAAACACGCGCAAGCACCAAGCTTGCTGTCGCATCAACATTCAAAATACCCAACACCCTCATTGCCGTGGATGAAAACCTGGTATCCGGAAAATCCAGCATCTTCGAATGGGACGGAACAGAGCATGATACTAAAGAATGGAACCAAGACCTGACACTCGCCTCTGCATTTCAGCTCTCGTGTGTATGGTGCTATCAGGAAATCGCCCAAAATGTAGGCATAACAAAATATAAAGAATATATAAGCGCTATGAACTATGGCACCTTGCCAGACAACTTTGATCTTCAAAATTTCTGGTTGGATGGCACGCTAAAACTCTCAGCTTACGAACAGATTCACTTTTTAAAAAGATTATACCAGCATGAACTGCCCTTCAGCCCTAAAGCATTTAATGTATTAAAAGATATCATGCTTGCAGAAAACACTGAGAAGTATTCAATGTTTGCCAAAAGCGGCTGGGCAAGAAGAGTCGAAAATCCCGTGGGTTGGTATGTGGGTTATATCAAGAGCCCCACTGGCACTTGGTTTTTCGCAACCAATTTAGCAGTGAAAAACGCAGAACAATTATACCTGAGAAAACAAATGACCATGAATGCGCTGAAAAGTGCCGGAATCATTTAACAGATGCAGCAAGCACACGAACAAATTTCTGGTTGGTTTTTGGGCTGGCTTCGCTATACGATACCGAAAGCACCTGTAACCTGTTCGTGCTATTGGTGTTACATATCAAAGATATATTGTGATTTTTAGGGTAAATTACTCCCTTGCTACTCGCACGAAGGTACATATGAATCTAGAGATCGGTGTAACCTATTACAGACTCACATTCGCAGACGCAAAAATGACGATGCCTGGGCTGGAACCTGTGGTTTATGTTGGCAAAAATCTATTCGATGAACCCACAAGCGAAGAAGTTTATTATTTTCAAAATACTGTTTCAGTCGTAAGGTTTGGAATTCTCGGCGGAAACGAGGATGTTTACGTAGAAGCGTTTAAAAAAGATGATTTAGGCTCTTCAGTTACTACCCTTGAACAGGCCATTACAATCATGCAGGAAGCTAACGAGAGATACATTAGAGAAGGAAAGCCCAAACTCAAGAAGGCTAATGGAAAATGGAAAACTATCCATACCTCCTAAAAAAGAGTATCTGAAACTTGCCCGTGTTATGAAGAGCCCTGCTATTCGTCACGTCATGCTACGTATTATTTCTTACCTATGTTCAATCTGCTTCATGCTAGCTGAATACAGCCTCCACACCAAACCAGTAAACTAAGGGGCCTCTGAAAAATAGGAATAGTTTTGATGCAAGCGAGGAAGCACCACTCGCAACACCGCAATTTACGGGCGTAAATGAGGATGTGAGACCGGGGCTGACAACGTCCTGCGCAAAAATAGGCCATTATTCAGAGGTTCCCTAATGATAACGTTGAAATCCTACTTGAGCCTATTGCAACTTCTGTAGCAAGTTTACTTTGTAGTGATGACCTGAAATACGTTCGCCAATACGAAGCCCATGATTGTACTTTGGTATTTTTGGATACCACCAAGTCTCATCGCCGACGTTGGTGCAGTGTGGTTCTTTGCGGCAATAGGATGAAAGTTGCGGCATTTCGTTCACGCAAGCATGATGTTTGATCAAGTCCCCTGCCCATTCTCTGTAACTTGCCAATATGGCGATTTTTAATGAAGATGAGGCTATAATCATTTATTTTCATCCACCTAAATATAACTGCCATTTGGAAGCCGAACGATTTCTCTACTGGGCTAGGCCTCACGGCTATCAGTCCATATAGGCAATTTAAAACAAAGAAACTGCAGTTTTTACTTGAAGCTACGTATCATGAAAGCATTAAAAATAATTACTTTATTCATAGCATGCACATTGGCAATCACTTTTAGTCGCATCTATGGTCCAATAAGTCAGTTACCAAATTTTTTTGTCGTCGACGAAAATTATTTAAGAGTCTTATATAACCAATATATTTTTATGGCAGTGACATGCTCATTGGTTGTTATCATTCTTAGTTATGTACTCAAAGTGAAATTAATGGCGGCGACACTGGTCATGTTTCTGGCAGCCGTATATTTTGTTGTACTGACAAACATGAGCTCCTTGAACAACTTAGAACTGCTTATAAATTCACTAGTGGGATTTTCGGTACCGTTCATGGGCACTTGGGCAATAACAGTAGCAGTAGTCGTTTTATTTAGGAAAATCTTTGCCAGATGGTCGAAGAACATGCAAGGATCCTGATGGATTGGCTTTCTGTTTTTGGATTTAACAATAGCAGCAGCGAGCATCCAGGTTGATACAGTTATTATATTTCCACCCTCAAGCACCGCAAACTTCTTTTATCTTCTAATGGACCACTAAAACATAAATTTCCATCAACCTCTTTAGGCCGTTCATTACCATAGTAAGGGTTTTGCATCGCGTCAGGTTTTAGTTGCAAGTGATGAACCTGATTAAACATCGCCAGCTTGGCCTCAAAATCAGAAAATCTGGTAACATACTCATCGAAATCAGGTGAAATTTCGATTAAAACAGCACCGACATAGTTTCTTAGTTTTGAAGTAAAGGGCCTGATTTCATCTTCGGTTCCGAGCTGTTTTATCAGTTCAGAAGGAGATAATTGAGCTAAATGCTCAAGTCTATAATATATTGGAGTGGTTGCATTTATTGTCATATTTGGCTTATACACCATGCGCGTAATCCAACCTGGAAAATTACCACCTGTTTCAAAGAATTCCGGGTTCTTATCGAGACTTTTGAAGGTGTGGTAAGACATTCCAAATTCTCTTGCGACGACCATGTGAAAACTTTTTTCTGATTGACTCAAACTGGGAATATCTTCTGTCTGCATATTTTCATTGGATAGGATGATGCTCGAAACATCCAAAACTTCTGAAAGCTTCATGAGAAAAACCATTTTTCCAATTAAACTGTCCTGCAACTCCATTGACGTCCTTAAGTCCGAAAATTGCTCTAATAGAGAGTCAACAGCCTTTCTCGCATCTCCATCCTTATAAAATGATATTGCCTCAATAGTGTTAATACGCTCAGCAGCAGTGATGTATTGATAAGGAGGATATATTTCACTGACACTTGGTTCTGAAAGCGTTTTATATTCATTAAATTCATGGAACTTTTTGGAGCGAAGAAGCAATGTTTTGTTTTCGCTTAAGAGGGCATCAACATCGATTTCCGACGAGAACAGATATTCCAAGCACCCCTCCTCCCATGATCGACAGAATGCTTCACCGTTAGGCAGTGGTAACTTATCGGAATCAGGATAGGCGACCCATTCATGTGATCCATCTGCGAGAGAATTCTGATACTCTGCCAATAATCTTTTCCCGACCTGTTCTGGGTTTTCAGTTTCCTTTGCATAAATTCCATACAGGTATAGGTATGCCTCACTTTCGACGTTTTTTTCCAATCTGTTGACAAGGTTAATGGCTTGTTCGTTCAATTCATCATCGATTTGAGTAAACACCCCCAAAAGGATAATCGCTGGAATGATGATTGATAGTACTTTTTTCATGGTCAGATATAAGTCCAGTATTTTTTGGTTTGCCAGGAAACCTCTAATGTTCATTCCAAAACATGATCAATCGTTAACATAGCTCAAAACAAGATCGAACTTGATACTTGACTCGTTGATCACATATCACCTAACAATTCGATTGATACAAATAGTAACCCGTATGATCATTTGCTTGCTAATTATCTGAATAGAGGTTTCGATTTTTTTGACGGACATCATATTGCAAAGCAGCCTTGGCTTAAATATGCGTATTCATTCAAACTTATCGGACATGTCCTTGCACGGATAGTGAAACCTGTAATTAATCGATATACGAAAAGGTGATATACCAAAATTGCATCCATTATCCATCTTTATAAGGCAGCGTGATCGCTGATTTTTTTCGCTCCATCTAGTTCCCACCAAGCATCCTTTCATTTTTCCTTTTAATTCGAGCCTTTCTAACATATTGCTCACATCCCTATTATCGATACCCTAAATTACGAAACCAGAGGATTCTTTGCTGTCAAAATGTTTAATGAAATCAAAGATATTTTGCCAAACAAAATGTTCACTCTTCCTCTTTTCCTGGGTCGAACTTTGTGACAAATTCGTGGCATGATGATTTGAGTCTGGACGAAAATGTCAGTAAAAATACCCGATCTCTTTGTCATATCCTAAATGGTTTCATCAGCTCTTTGGCGAGTGAAGATGATGCATATGGTTAAAAGTTGTTCTACCTTTTAACAGGAGGATGGACCGAAAGATACTTTCTTCAGGCATTAAAATTTTTAGGAGTTAGCACATGCGCAGGCGCACGTTGAAAGAAGCCATAAAAGTCATATTGCCGTTACTGTTGTTGCCGGGTATCGCACTCGCTGACGCCGAACTCAAACCCTTTACCACCGACGGTTGCAGTATTTTTCCAGATGGCACTCCGGCCGCCAACAGCAAGTGGATCGAATGCTGCATTCGTCATGATTACGCCTATTGGAAGGGTGGTACATTTGAGCAGCGCGAACAGGCGGATACAGCCCTGGAACAGTGTGTCAGTGATATGGGTGAAAACGGTATCTCGATACTGATGCATGCTGGTGTTCGAATGGGAGGGTCGCCCTACTTTCCGACCTGGTATCGCTGGGGTTATGGCTGGCCGATGTTTCGTGGATATAAAGCATTGACTGTAGAAGAACAACAACAAGTACAGCAGCAACTGATGGTGTTTCACAATTTGATTGGCACATTGGTCGAGGAAAATGCGGAATAATCTGATTGGTTTTATCGGGATGGGAAAAACAGTGAGGGAATATCCTTTCCCTCCAAGATCAACTTAAATGCCCCTTTCTCCGGCTCAACCCCCAAGACGATAGGTTGAGTCTGATTCGAGAAACTCATCATCCTCCCAATGGCTGCCAACAACAACCCAACAGCCCCGCATTTACGGCGAAATCACTTAGTGTGTAACTCTGATTGACAATCAGTCCGGAAAAATACATCAATCTCCGGTCTGCAAAGGTAAAAACCGGAGCAACAAATTTGTTCTTCCGGTTTTAATAGGACCCACTGACGCCCCGCAGTGATATTACATTTTATATTCCACGGTCATACCAATCGTTCTGGGTGCCCCCAGAGTGGCTTCCTGATAACCGGCATCAAACCAGCTGCTGTAGCTGCTTTGCGACAGTGTAACCCGTTCATTAAACAGATTATTAACATAAGTACCGACCGTAATATTGCCCCGGCTGTAGGTCAAATTAAGATCAACCACGGTGTAATCACCGGCAATACGATCTTCATCGTTGTTGATGGTTGAGTAGTACTCACCGACATAATTGGCATCCAGGCCAGCGGACCAACTGAGGCCAAGGTATTTTTTCAAACCCAAGCCAAAGTTAATGCTCGGTGCGTAATTGAATTCATTTTTCTTCCACTCAGGGTTTTCATCGGTTGATTTGGTCACCAGGGATTTTAACAACCCAACGGTTTCGTACACCTCAAGGGTTGGTGTTACCGATGAGCGCACTTCTGCTTCAAATCCATAACTGTAGCCTTCTGGAATATTTTCGATTTCGATACCACTCAGTGCCTGGTAGTCCTTGTATTGATTGTAAAAAGTATTGGTACTCACATTCAGGCGATTATCCAGAAACGTACTACGGGTGCTGAATTCGTAAGTCCAGACTTCTTCTTTATCAAACGTATAGTATTCATCATCACTATTCAGTGTCGCACCGCCGGCGTTGTATCCTTTTCGGGCGGTGAGTCCAAGTACGGTGTCAGCGGATACTGCATAGGTCAGCCCGATTTTTGGCAAAAACATGGTTTCATCCTCTACCGCGTCGATGGTCGGTGCATCCTGCCAG
The DNA here is from genome assembly GCF_050297175.1 of Gynuella sp. Taxonomy (NCBI): domain Bacteria; kingdom Pseudomonadati; phylum Pseudomonadota; class Gammaproteobacteria; order Oceanospirillales; family Saccharospirillaceae; genus Gynuella; species Gynuella sp. Next base: position 54,947 of record NZ_JBNKSF010000056.1, read on the forward strand.
GCGCTGGCAACGAAATCGCGGTCCTGGCGCTCGTTCTCCAATCGAGCACCGAGAATCAGGTCCAACGGCTCCAGCAGGTTGTAAGTCATTTCACCAAATATCGCCAACGTGGTGGTTTCATCGTCAGAGGTAAACAAGTCGTTAAATACATTCTCGGTCGGCTCGATCAGTACATCGAGATCCTTCTGACTGTTGTACAGATAAAAACCGACCATACCGCTGAGATGTCCTTGTGCAGGCGCATATACCACTCGATTTTCCAGAGTGGTGGATGTTTCAATCAAATCCATCTTTCTTGGCCAGTTATCGGGATACACTTCAAACGAAGCGTGATAGTCGCTGTAACTAATACTCAGCACATTGCTCAATGCATCGTTGAACGCATAATCAATATCCGTTGAAAACGAATTTACCTCCGAATCCTGATAGCGGGTATTGGTGTAGTCGCTCATAGTCAGGGTGTAATCCGATAGTTTGTGACCATCGAAGTTATTCACAAAGTTCAGATACTCCCCTTCTGCCTCACGGTGATTCACGGTTAACTTGGCCGATAAACCGGCAATGTAGTCAGGCTCCCACAACAGTTTTCCGCGCACGTTGATGTTTGTCTGTTCGGACGGATCCCAGGGCGCCTTATCGGTTCCATCGGCATAATCGTAATCGATATAACCGTTGCCATTCAGGCCATCAATAGCCAGCCGAAACGCCAACTCATCGTCGATGATCGGTCCGGAGAGCATGCCCGCCAATTGATAACGATTGTGGTCATTGGCGGTTTCAAAACCACCACGAATCCCCGCCTCCCAATCAAAACTCGGGTCTTTGGTTTGTACAACAATAGAACCACCGATGGAATTACGCCCCTGATTAGTGGATTGCGGTCCGCGTAAAACTTCGACCTGTTCGACATCCCACAAATCACCGTTGACGAACATGTACCCGGCCCAGGATTCTGCAATGCCGTCAATCGATGTGCTTACTCTCGGTCGGCTACCGGAAATAAACGACACCACACCGGTTGCTGCACCACCGCCGTCGACTCCACGTATATTAGTAGCACCACTACCGCTACTGATAACATTAGGAGCCTCGGTCACTACATCGGCCACATCTTTTTTATCACCATCACCAATTACATCGCCGGTTAACACAGTGACACCAGTGGTGGTCTTTTTAGCGGATTTATTAACTTTCTCTCCGGTCACTATCAAAGTGTCCAAATTGATTGAGTCTTCATCGGCATAGGCCATATTCGGCAAAAATGAACCATTCGCAAAAACAATCGCCAGCGCTAGTAGCGCAGGAGCATGAATAGTTGCGGTTTCTCCGCTAGCGGACTTGGTTTTCGACATGAATGTACTTCCCCATGTGTGAACGCACCAATCAAACGTCAGTGCAAAATCTGAATTGCAGAATGTCAGCCGCAATGTCTGCGACCATTCCCTCGAAATTGAATCGATATTTACAAATTTATTGAAAATGAGAATGATTCGCAATAATATTTTCTAAAGATATCCTGCCAATCCTGATTGAGAGCAATAGACACTCATGATTCCAACAATAAAGCCTGCAATGAGCGCCTCCCCTATCCGTCATCCATGGCTGACTATGGCTGATACCGGTTCGCCGGCATGGTGGCAAAAGCTTCGGGCATGTGGGACACCCGTCATTGAAGAACACCACGACAACACCTGTACAGTGGCCTTTTTCTGGCGTGATCCGCATGGTAACGAACATCAGTCGGACATCTGTCAGGTCCTGTTGGATATCAACTCCGTGACCGATCATCATAGCTGGACACCCACGTCATTAGTGCGTATCAGCGGCACCGATATCTGGTTTAAGACACTAGCCCTCGATGCGACCTGGCGTGGCAGTTATAGCTTTATTCCTCTGTGTGCCCACGATGTACCGGATGCGCAACGCCAAAATGGCGATGACGAACAGCAGCGCCAATGGTGGCTGTCTGTTGTCTCGAATGCAGTGACGGATGAGTGTAACCCCTGGCGCTCTCATGGCGGAGGCTGGGGCCAGGCGTCGGCTCTACACCTTCCGGGTGCCATTCCGCAACAGCCTTGGAAAAACATCGATTTCGGCAAAACCGATCCCTGCCAACCAGCCACTCTGAAAACTCTGAGCTGGAACAGCCAGCGGCTGCAACGGCAACGCCCGGTCTGGGTATATTCATCAGCCCCTCACCCCAGTGACAACCTGCCATTGATAATTCTGTTAGATGGCCGGCGCTGGATTGAAGCCATGCCGATATTGCCGGTTGTTGCCGAACAAACTCAGGCAGGACATATGAAACCGGCAGTCTACGTACTCATTGATTCAATCGACGGTGCGATCAGAAGCGAGGAACTGCCCTGTAACAGGTGCTTTTGGGAGGCCGTACAACAGGAGTTGCTGCCACTGGTCAGACAGTTTCACCGTTTTACCGATCAGCCGAAACAAACCGTCGTGGTCGGACAAAGTTTCGGTGGCCTGGCGGCATTGTATGCAGCATTGCACTGGCCGGAGAGATTCGGCGCGGTGGTTTCGCAGTCTGGATCATTCTGGTGGCCGCATGATCATTTGATTCGGCATGAAAGCTCTCTGAAAGTTCAACCATCAGATGCGGTCGGATGGCTTGGAGAACAAATACAATCCGGCCTGGGTGCCCGCGACCGGCTCACGGTGTTTATGGAAGTCGGCCGGCGCGAAGGGTTGATGAATAGTTTCAACCGCAACATTCGAGACTCACTTTTGTCCTCTGGACACAATCTTATGTATCGTCAGTTTGATGGCGGGCATGACGTCCTCTGCTGGCGCGGCGGTGTCATCGACGGCATACAATGGGTCCTGCAAACCTAAAAACCCCTGACTTCACCCCCGGCAAAATTGCTACCCCAGGTGCCAGCCACCTCTTCATGAACACATTTCTGTTTCAGGTGATATTTTCCATGAATACACAAACCAACCCTTTTGACGATGATTCCCTTTCCTATCTGGTACTGCTGAACACCCAGGAGCAATACAGCCTCTGGCCAGTGTTTGCTCCCCTACCGGATGGCTGGCAAACCGTCCATGGCCCAGCAAGCCGGTCCGATTGTCTGCACTATATCGAATGTCACTGGCAGGATATCAGACCGTTAAGCCTGCGAACCAAACTAGCCTGAAAGGAATATTGCCGTGTCTAAATCAAGCTCATTTATCGAACTGCCGTTAACCAGCACGCAATTGGGCATCTGGCTCGGTGATCAGCTGTATTCACCAAGAAACGCTTACACTATCGCTCACTATATTGAGCTGCGCGGTACCCTGAACAGTCAGCAACTGAAACAGGCCATCCACCAGGGGCTGGCAGAAATCGATACCGTTACCGCCGAATATCGACACACCGAAAACGGCCCGGTTCAACGCCTGCCAATGGCTCAAAACCCAGATGCTGTTGTAGCCGTTGAAGAATTGTTGTTATCCGAACCAGATGCTCTGGCAGTGATCCAAGCCGACCTCGATCAGGATTTACCCGTGGATGGTTCTGAATGCCTGTATCGACAACTGCTCATTCAGATCGAACCGGATCGCTGGTTCTGGTATCAACGTTTTCACCATATCATGCTGGATGGCTACAGCTTCAACGCCTTTACCGCCAGAGTGGCGGATATCTACCGGCAACGGCAATCGGGACAATTCATGTCAGTCTCACCATTCAGTTCATTTGCTGAGGTGGTTAACGAGTACCGGCACTATGAAGCCTCCACCAAATATGCACGAGATAAAGCATTCTGGCAGGACTATGTCAGCACACTGGATAAACCACTGAATCTGTCATTACGGGAGTTTTCTGCCAATGATGTTGGCACCGAGCGCTGGCACGAGCAGGTGAAAATCAGTGCGGAGACTCTCACAGCACTCGCACACATTGCCCCTGATAACCACGAATCAGAACGTGCCATGGCAACCATTCTGGCGTACCTGAGACGCATGAGCGACAGCGCTGCTCTGGTGGTTGGATTTCCGCTGATGAGGCGCATGGGGTCAGCAGCGGCAACAACCGGTGGACCGACCGTAAACGTCTTACCACTCAAAGTTTCCATCGAACCACACATGCAGCTGCCGGAGATCATCCAGCACATGCAACATGCCTTGAAAACACTGCGCAAATATCAGCGCTACGATGCCGAACACATACAACGCGACGCCGGCATCGTTGGTTCCGGCCGGGCACTCTACGGCCCTACGATCAACCTGCGAATGTTCGACTATGAAATCGACTTTAACGGCGTCAGCGCCGTCACTCACCATTTGGCGGCGGGTCCGGTAGATGATCTGGATTTCGGCCTGCATTTTCATGGCGGCAGCCTGTTTATTGAACTGGTGGGCAACCGCAGCCGCTATCAACAAGCCGAGATCCAGCTACATGCACAGCGTCTGCAACATTTCATCACCGCACTGGCGCAGCAACCGCAGCAGAGTATCGGTCAGATTCCATTGTTGAGCGAAACCGAAAAACACCTGTTGATCGACTGGGGTACCGGTCCACGATTAACGCTGCCAGACACATTCGCAACCGTCATGGATGTGTTTTATCAACAGGCACGATTACTGCCTGATCAGAATGCCGTGATGGCCGGTCAAACCAAGCTGACGTTTGCGCAGCTGGCAGACCAAAGCACCCGACTGGCACGCCTGTTACTGCATGAAAATATCCACCCGGGAGATGTTGTGGCACTGGCGTTGCCGCGTAACGAGCAAATGCTGATCGCCATCTTTGCAATTCTGACCGTGGGTGCCACCTATTTACCACTGGATCCGGAATACCCTCTGGAACGGCTGTCTTATATGTGTGAAGACGCAGCTCCCGAACTGTTGATCAGCTGCAGCGGCATGTTGCCTCAGCTGCCACGATTCGAACATGCGTTGTGCCTGGATGAAACCACCACCAGAGCAAACTGGCAGCAACAAGCACCGCATCCGGTTACGACTATTGATCTGGGAAGAGCAATTTCGGCCGATGATCTCGCCTACCTTTTTTATACCTCGGGTTCCACCGGCAAACCCAAAGGTGTCATGATTGCCCATGGTGGTTTGCTAAACCTGTTGTGGGACCATGCCGAACAGGTCTACCTACCTGTTGCCAGACAACTGAACCGTACCTTACGGGCAGCACATACAGCTTCGTTTTCGTTTGATACTTCATGGGACCAGATTTTCTGGCTGCTGCTCGGACATGAACTCTACATCATCGATGAAGACACCCGCCGTGATGCCGAAGCCGTGGTCGATACCGTGCATCAGGCCAAGATCGATACCATGGATCTGCCACCATCGTTTCTGTCACAACTGTTCAGTTGCGGTCTCATGGCAGCTGGCAAACATCACCCGGCACTGATTCTGGTCGGTGGTGAGGCCGCGTCACCGGCATTATGGGCCGAAGCCCGCAAATATCCGCAATTGTTATTGCAGAACTTTTATGGCCCGACCGAAAACACCATCGACAGTCTTGGAGCCAATGCCCGCGATTGTGCCGAAGTGGTCATTGGCCGACCGGTCGCCAACTCCGAGGCCTATGTGCTGGATCAACAACTCCAACGGGTTCCGGTTGGTGTCACCGGGGAGTTGTATGTGGCCGGTCCGGGGTTGGCACTCGCTTACCTGAATCGCCCTGAACTGACGGCTACCCGGTTTGTCGCCAACCCATTCCGACCTGGTGAGCGCATGTATCGCAGCGGCGACCTGGTGCGCTGGCGTGCCGATGGTCAGATTGACTATCTGGGGCGTAGCGACTTTCAAATTCAGATTCGTGGTTTTCGAGTTGAACCTGGCGAAGTGGAACATGCCCTGGCGTCCCTGCCCGGCGTTTCTGACGCACTGGTACTCGCAGAACCACAAGGCAACACCTATCGGTTACTGGCGTACTGCGTCATGCCCGACTATCACCCGGACACCGCCGAGTCCGCGGCGTTGAATATCAAACAACAATTGGCGGCTAAAGTCCCCGATTACATGGTGCCGGCGGCGCTCATGGTACTGGCAGCATTTCCGCTGAATGTGAACGGCAAGGTTGATCGCCCGGCATTGCCGAAAATCGTCATGACCAGTGGACAGCCGCAAAGGGCACCGACCAACACCGCAGAGCAACTGATCTGCGAAGCCATTGCCAGCAGCCTCGCACTCGATCAGGTCGGTCCGGATGAAGACTTTTTCAGCCTGGGTGGCGACAGCATCTCCGCCATGTCTCTGGGTCATTTTTTACGCCAGCACGGTTATCGCCTGCGCCCCCGCGATGTGTTCAACAGCCGTACCGCGGCTGTTATGGCAAACACGCTTGAAACACTGGATCTGAACGAACAACCAGCGGCCAGAACGTCCGGCATACTGGCGTCTCTGCCGATCATCAGCTGGTTTACGGAACACTACCGGCTATCCGGTCATTACACGCAAGCCGTACTTTTAACACTTCCCGCCCACATCACCACAGAGCATATGCAGCGGGGACTATTGGCTTTGCGCAGCGCCCACCCCATGCTCAGAGCCGCAGTACATGATCAACAGATCATGATTCCAACCCCTGAAGCCACACTGGATGAACGGGTGTTGTCAGAGTTGCACAGCCCTCACAACCTAGATCATGCAGCAGATGATGCTTTTGAGCAGGCCAATCAGGCCATTGATGCCAGCAACGGCGTATTAATGCACGCTGTCCATATCACTACTGCAGAACAGCAACGGGCTCTGGTTCTGGCCATTCACCATCTGGCCGTAGATGGCGTGTCGTGGCGTATTTTATTACCAGAATTACAAACAGCGGTTGCAGCTGCCAGCTGCGGTGAGAGTATCGAAATCGCCGCCGAAGAGATCAACATCCTGAGTTGGGCGGATGCATTACATGCTGATGTCTCCAACCGACAGACCGAACTCGCCATCTGGCAGCATCATCTGAGTCCGGGCCGCAAAGATCTTGGACAGCGGCCACTGAATCCGGCCACCGATACCTGCGGCCACGCCCGATACCAACGACTATTACTCGACAGCGAGATTAGTGAGCAGTTATTAACCACAATTCCCGGTGCTTATCGAATCGGCGTGGAAGAAGCCCTGATCAGCGCGTTCAGTCTGGCCCTGAGTCGGCATTTCCAATACTCAGATATCCGCCTGGCATTAGAATCCCATGGCCGCCAGACGCTGACAAACGGCATCGAACCCGCGCGTACGGTGGGTTGGCTGACCGCCGAATATCCCTTGCGTGTGGATCTCGGGCAAGGCCGCCTCGATCATCCGGCGGTGATCGTCAGCGCCGTGAAACAGGCCATGCGCCGCATCCCCGATGCCGGACTCGGTTATGGCCTGCTGCGTTACCTGGACACCCACCACTCAGAACAATTGCGCGTACTCGAACAAAACCATGGCCCGCAGATTCTGTTCAACTATCTGGGCCGTTTTCACCAACAGCAAACAGACTGGACACCCACTTCTAACAATGGTGTCTTTGCCGATAGCTTCGCCGTCGATATGGCTGCTGATATGCCCATGGCCTATCCGCTGGAGCTGAATATCTTTGTTGACGAAAGCCATGCCGATGGCGCACCAAGACTGGCACTGAACTGGAGCTGGGCCGAGGGTGTGTTCAGTCGTGAGGACATCGGTCTGCTGACAGAACAGCTCAGTCTGGCGGTCATGACCCTGGCGGATTTTGCCCGCCAGTCACCGTTGCAGGCCGCCGATACCCTGGTGCCCGCCGACATTACTCTGCTGACAATGGATCAGGGTGAGCTACACGCCCTCGCTGCACTGTATGGGCCGATTGCCAGTGTGCTGCCGGTATTGCCGTTGCAGGAGGGGCTGCTGTTTCATGCCCGACTCGGAGAACAGAGCGATCACTACAGTTCCATCTGTAGTCTTGACTTCACCGGTCCGCTGGAACAGCCGAGACTACAGGCCGCGCTGGACGCCGTACTGCGAAAACACCCGCAACTCGGGGCCATATTCGACACTGAAGTCAGCGATCACTTACTGCAATTGCTACCGCTGCTGAGCCCTGAGCGCCACCACCAGCGCTGGCCGCTGCAATATCATGACCTGACACCTCAGCCAGAAGCCTCCAGACAAAACCGTCTCGCGGAGATCGAATACCAGGAACTGACCCGCGATTTTATGATGGGTACCAGCGCGGCGCCGTTGCTCAATGCGGTATTGGTGAAACTGGCTGAACAACAACATCGCCTATTTATCAGCGCCCATCACCTGGTAGTGGACGGCTGGTCTACACCGATCATGCTGCGTGACCTACTCAATGCCTATGATCATGGGCCCGAACATTTAACAGCCACCCGCGTTCCCTACGTCGATGTGGTTACCCAGTTGTTGCAGCGGGACCTGGCCCCGGCCAGGGAACTTTGGAAACAAACCTTCACCCAGGCAACACCCACGCGTCTGTTTGAACATACAACGCTGGCTACCGAGGTCAGCGAGCTGAATCTGCGCCTGCATCCTGACCTCGAAACCCGGCTGCGGCAACGCATTCGTGAGTGCGGTCTGACATTGAACACAGTCATGCAAACGGTGTGGGCAATGGTGCTGTCAGCCATGAGCGGACGCAGCGAGGTCATCTTTGGGTCACCGGTATCGGGCCGTTTCAGCCCCATTAGCGGCATCGATGAGCACATCGGTCTGTTCAGCAATACGGTTCCGGTGCGTGTGCGGTTAAATCCGGATCAGAATCTGTGGCAACAAATGCAGACCATTCAGGCACAGCAGATTCAACTGCTGGAGCATGATGGCCTGGGACTGGCCGAAATCCAGCGACTGGCGGATGCCGGCAATCTGTTCGATACCTTGCTGGTGGTGGAAAACTATCCAGATCACGAGCGTCTGCAACAACAGACTTTCCACGGTGCGACCCTGACCTCCATCCGCAACCGGGGCTACACCCACTACCCGCTAACGGTTTTGATTCTGCCGCAGGCGCAGATCAACATTCTGATGGAATATCGTATTCCGCAGGCTCAGGCACAGGCGCTTTCCCAGCGCCTGCTCATGCTGTTGGAGCAACTCGTCGCCAAACCGGAACAGAGTTTTGCCGCGCTTAACATGCAACTGCCTGCAGAGCAGGCACTGATCCGCCGCACCAACAACACCGACCAGCAGATCAAACCACAAACCCTGCGGGATCTGCTGATCCGTCAGGCGCAACAAACGCCGGAGGCCATCGCGCTGGCAGATACTGAGCAAACCCTGAGTTTTGCCGCAGTCCGGCAGCGAGTCACAATGCTGGCGGCGCAGCTGGCACACGAAGGTGTTCGCGCCGGCGACATCGTGGCGGTATGTCTGCCCAGATCGGTCGATCTCAGTCTGGCATTGCTGGCAATCATCGAAGCCGGTGCAGCCTACCTGCCTCTGGACAGTAGTTACCCGGATGAACGGCTGACTTATATGATCGAAGATGCACAACCCCGGTTGCTGATCACCTGTACTGCCGAGCAGGCCCGTTTTGACGATCGTGTCCCCCTATTACGACTGGACTCACAAACAACTCTTAAGGTACCCGATTGTCTGACCGCTCCGGACATCAGCATCGACCACCCAGCCTATATGATTTACACCTCCGGTTCGACCGGACGTCCCAAAGGCGTGCTGGTTTCCCACGGAGCTATCGTCAATCGGCTGTTATGGATGCAGGCGGAATATCCTCTACAGGCTGATGACGTGATTCTGCAGAAAACACCTTCCAGTTTTGATGTATCAGTATGGGAGTTTTTCTGGTCTATGATCGCCGGGGCACAACTGTTCATGGCTCCGCCGGATGCACACCGGGATCCGGAACAGCTGCGCGAACTGATCGAAACCCGGCAGATCACTACCCTGCACTTTGTACCATCGATGCTGTCTGCATTCGTTGCAGCCGTTCCAACAACCACTGAAGGCCAGCCTTTGACCTGCTGCCCAACTCTGCGCCGGGTATTTTGCAGTGGTGAGGCACTGAGTCGTGACCTGGTGGCCGACTACGCCCGGCTCTTCAATGCTCCCTTGCATAACCTCTACGGTCCCACCGAAGCCGCGGTGGATGTCACCTATCAGCCAGCGCTGGATATCGTCGATCAACTCCCGCACGGTACCGGAATCCCCATTGGCCGGCCGGTCTGGAACACCCGTTTGCGCATTTTGGATCACTGCCTGCGGCCGGTTCCAGCCGGCGTGCCGGGGGAATTGTATCTGTGTGGCGACCAGCTGGCGCTGGGCTACTGGCAGCGCCCGGGCCTATCCGCCAGCCGTTTCGTCGCCGATCCGTTTGCCCATGGCCAACGCATGTACCGGACCGGAGACATGGCCTGCTGGCGGGAGGACGGGGCGGTGGATTATCTGGGCCGCAGCGACGATCAACTGAAAATACGTGGTCAGCGCATCGAGCTGGGAGAAATTGAAGCCGCCATCATGGCGTATCCCGGCGTTGACCGCGCCGTGGCGCTGGCCAGATCCCTGACCGGCAACGAGATGACCGGTGCCGACAACCGCCAATTGCTGGCCTACATAACAGCAAGCACTTCAGTGGACACCCACACGTTGCAACAACATCTAAGCAACCAGCTGCCGGCCCATATGGTGCCAGTGGCCATCATACAACTGCCGGAGTTTCCACTGAGTGCCAACGGCAAACTGGATCGAAAAGCGCTCCCGGATCCGGAATCGATCTCAACCGATCATCGCCGGTTACCGGCTCCGGGTCTGGAAACCACCCTGGCGGGTGCCTTCGCCCGAACCCTTGGTATTGCCCAGGTATACGCCGACGATGACTTCTTCACACTCGGTGGACACTCACTGCTGGCTATGAGGCTCGCTGGTGAACTGCGCCGGACATTGAACCGCTCTGTGTCAGTCGGTCAGATTATGGTTTCACCAACCGTTACCCGGCTAGCGCAAATACTCGCAGATGAACAACTGGCCAATGATCGCAGCCTGTCAGGTTTTGGTCCGGTTCTGCCCATGCGTCAGGGACACGGAACCCCGCTGTTCTGTATCCACCCTGCTTCTGGCTTCGCCTGGCAATACAGCGCCCTGTCGCGCTATCTCGATACCGGCTACCCCATCATCGGCCTGCAATCACCCAGACCGGAAGGACCGATTGCCAGCGCCGCAGATATAGCTGCCATGTGTGAACAACACCTGGCGGAACTTCGCGCCATTCAGCCCCACGGGCCATATCGACTCATCGGCTACTCACTCGGCGGAGTCATAGCCCATGGCCTCGCGGCCAGATTACAGGCCCTGGGTGAAGAGATTGATTTTCTCGGCCTGCTCGACACTTACCCACCGGAAGGACAAGACTGGAATGGACCCGTTGACGAAGAAGCAAAACAGGAAGTGCAGCGGGAACAGGAACAGTTTATGGCCGGAGCCGGAGAACATATGGATACGTTTATGGAACAGGAAAAAGCCAGCATGTTTGCAGAAATCGTCGCCAACTATGCCGACTCCGTCAGGCTGCTATCGAAGGCCCAAACGCCCCTGTTTCATGGCACCGCAACTCTGTTTGTCGCCACCCAGACACTACCGGCAGACATGGACATACAAGCCTGCTGGAAACCCTATCTCGATAACCTGGAAACCCACGAGCTGGACTGCTCCCATGAAGACATTCTATCGCCCGATTCATTGCCGGACCTGGGACCATTATTGAACTCAATGCTCAACCAAAACTAAGGGAACACGGTACAAGGAAGTACCTGCAAAACGGACTGTACGGTGACAGTGAAACGGACTTGTAGTGATCCTGCCAAAACCAACCGGCAAACCAGCTCTGCATCCAGAACCGATTTGCCGGCTACTTTTTATTCAAGACCGTGGTTACTTCGAGCACAGCTGATCACCATAGTAATTATTAGCGTAATTACAGAACATCAATTTAGCGGCAGCGACTTTTTCTTTATTCGGGCGAATTTTGCGGATTATTTTTTTTGAGATTTGTTTCATGTCAGGCTCCTTGGTGTGGTTTCAGGTTAAGCCAACGTCAACCGCTGGCGACCAATCTAGTATCCAAAAAGCCAATGACGAGGTAAATTTCAATGAACTGATCTTCTGGATCTATTTTTTAGAACGATCACCATGATGATCAGTTTGTTTGATGATGGGGCTGGGGGTTGGACAGATTGTCATAGCGCCCCGTACTTGCTAGATTCGGGCTTAGAAGCTCATCCGACTGTTCGAGATAAAATCGGGTCGGAGAAGCATCCAGATTTGTTTATGGTATCGAATACCTGGTACGCATCGGATTACTTCCCCGGTAACTTGTTGCTGCTAACTGGGGGCTTCACCTTATCTATAAAACAGTGAGGGAATAGCGCGGTGAACAATGAAATTGAACCATACAAGTGCAAGCACTCGGAACAATTCCAAATTGTTGTCCGGTATTGCGAGCGTTAGATGAATACACATGTTGGACCTACTTACAAAGCTTGATGAGAATTTAGTGATTGCCCTTGTGATTTTAGGGAGCATCTCATTTTTCTTGGGCTATAAACGTGGAAATAGACGAAGAAAAAAAGACGAGAATCTCGGTGAGGGTGCTGTAAGAAGGCTGTTGGTGCGGTACTGTCAAAATTCTACGTCGCATGTTCTCAACAATATAACACTACCGTACGGTGACGGAACGACTCAGATTGACCATATTCTGATCACTCAAAATGGCATCTTAGTTATCGAAACAAAGCATTATTCGGGGTGGTTATTTGCAAACGAAACGCAAAAAAAATGGACTCAAGTAAAATTCCATATAAAAAGACAATTCCAGAACCCTATCTTTCAAAATAAAAAGCATGTCCTGGCTGTACAAAAATTACTTGATTTCCTTCCATCAGAAGAAATAAAAAGTCTGGTAGTTTTTACCGGTGATGCCGAGTTTAAAACGGAAATTCCCAAAGGGGTCATACATATTGATGAATTAATGCCATATATCGATGGTATGAGATTCGCGTCAATATCTGAAAACCGGGTACACTTTTGCGTAGGTCGTATAGAATGTAAACGTTTTGAGCTCACATCTAAAACGGATATTGAGCATCAAGCGTATCTCGAATCAAAATTTGGAGAAACCTAGTACTGTGGATGAAAACCACCTAACCAGACAAGGCAGTCAAGCCCCTTTTGGGTGGGACCGTCTTTCAGCGCCCCCTGTTTACGGCGTTAGGCATCCAGAGCATCCAATGAAGCGAGTTTATTTTTTACTTACTTTAGCTTTTACTATGACAGGCTGCGGAATGCTGGGTCACGCACCTGCAGAAGCCAGATGCAAGGATGGTTGCGCTGAATATCATTCCGATGGTACCGGGTGTGAAAAATTACAAGAAAACTTCTCCCCTTCCTGCCTGAAATATTTTGCTCTTATATGTGAATCTGCACCTGTTCACTGCGTAAATTCATCCAAATCTCAATAGCGTTTATTTAGGTATCGATAGTGGACGAGTTTGAATACAAACTAGCATCAGAAAAGATATCCTTAGAAAAGGCGAAGCTCCGAATGGAGCTACTGAAATGGCTTTTTATCGCACTTGGTGCGGTGGCCTCCTTTTGGGTAATTGATCTCGGCAAGCTGAAGCTGGAACAATATCGTGCCCAGTCTCAGAATGAACGCGAGCTGCTAATATCATATTTGGGAGCAATGGAATCTGAAAGACCTGAAGTCTGGAGAAGGAAAATTCAATTCTTAATGCAATACTCAAACGATCCAAGAATTAAATCATTTTCACAGAATCAGATTGAATATATTAACAAATACGCAGAACTTGATGCTTTGTACCGAGAAACGCTAAAAGTAGCCTCAAGATTATCAATCAAAGAAGGATTGTCATCAGACGTAAAACAGAAAGAGATTCAACGATTTGAACAGCTATATTGGGCTGAGCTTCCCCTTGCTGGTGAAAGTAACTCAGTTGCAAGTGCAATGATAGATTTCAGAAAAAAAATATACGCACCAGTAGGTAATGACGACGAAGAGACGAAATATTGGAATGAACTTAATTTGTCGTTGTTAGAGTTGGCTACAGCAATTCGGGCGTCAATGCCTGACAAATTAGTGCAGCCGACCACTAACTCGGCGCCTGACTAAGCGTTACACACTCAGGAGAATCATGTGAAGTTAAAGTACTATGTTGAAGAGTTTCCATTTGAGCTTATCAGTCGAAGTTGCACTTATTCTCCGAGACCACAATTCAAATTCATTGATAAAAAAATAATTACGATAGAGCATACAAAACAATAAATTTCATGCGTAAACACCGCTTCTCGGTACACACTGGATTCAATCACTTTGGCTCGAACTTTCGCCAGTTACTTTAAATTTAGGTTTTAAATGAGTACAGCTTCAGAACCAATGTATGTAGATTGTGGTATACACGGAAAACGTGTCTCAGCGGTAGTGTGTCGCCATCTATTAAAGCCAGAAGGTGAGCCTGCCGGTTTTATAGAGAACTCGGACGATCCAAATGATCTTCAAGCTTGGTGTCACAAATGTGAGTCCAAATTCGAAGAAGAAGGTGGCCTGACTGAACGATTTCGAGAGTTTAATGATATGGCAATCGTTTGTATTAATTGCTACCAGAACTCAAAGGCACACCACAATGTTAAAAGCTCATCATGAAACAGCAGAAACAAAACCAACAAGTGCATCTTGTATCGCACCAGTAAGCGCAGGTACTGGACCTATGCTTCGGCGCTTCGCGCCTATACTAGTGCCACAAATAGCGGCGCTATACACCTAGAAGGATCGTAATGAATACAAAAATTATTGGCGTAATTCTATTTTTTCTGTCTGGTGCATCCTGGGCTTCATTCATTGGGCCAGACCAAAAAGAGCTGCCAGAAACAAACTATAGAAAATGTTCATCTGGTTTTTGTGCAGAACTTGTATTATCAAGCAATTCGGAGGTAGCACTAAGAAACTGGAATACCCCATCAAAGGGCGTATATTTCCCAACCTCTGAAGAAATAAAAAAAGGAGAGGTTATCTCTGCATTTATAGTGTTCAAGTTGTGCGGAAAAACTAAGCAGGGAAATTGCCGTGTGACGCAGAAACTAACCATCTATCAGCCAGATGGTAAAATTTATAGCCAGATTCCTGAGAGTGAAGTGTGGTATGACAAAAAATCACCAAAGGGCCAATCTATAGGTCTCAGCGCTGATTTTATTAAGCTGATCGTGGAGCCCCACGAACAGGTAGGAACATACAAATTTGAGGTTGTAGTAACAGACTATGTTTCTGGTAAAACCGTTAACCTGATTAAATCTATCAATGTCAGTGAATAGACATAACAAGCTAATCTTGCCGGCAGAGGTTGAAGCGTTAGCAGGAGTCCACATGAAACGTCTATTTACAATATTTATATTGATGATTGGAGCTAATGCTTCCTCGGAAACGATTTCTTTTGAGGTTCCTGAGGAACGTTTGCTCAAGCTGATATGCATTACTGACTCTCATTTAATGGTCAGGCAGAGATAATGGTAACCTACCAATTCGTATACGATCCTGAGTCACCTTACCGTGAGTTGTATTACTTATATTTCCATCCGACAGAAGCTCCATCCAATACTCTTCCGTATTTGACTGAACGAGGAAATCCCGAAAAAGCTAATGAAATATTCATAAGCAATGTTAAGTTTGCAGCGACTGAACTGTTGGGCGAAGATATGGCCAATAGCTTCATGTCAAGTAAGGTGAGATACTTTTCAGGTGAGACCACGTTGATTATCAGTAATTTTTCAGCAGGATACGAGTGTGACGCCCCTACTTTTACTGCTGATTTCGTAAGAGAAGTCCGATCAATAAAAATCGCAACAATGACTTTGGCAGTTGAACATAGTGATTGCTAATCATAAGAACAGGTGGACGCATCAATGCGCGTTTTTTAGGTGTTAATGATCAATCATGAATCTCGATCAGTTTCCTCTTTGGGGATTACTAAAAGAAAATATAACCGTTGATATGCTGCAATCAATCGCTATTGCGGATTACGGCTATGACTCCGAAGAGCATTTTTCCGCTTTAAAAAACATATATGATAATTCAGAAACCCCAGCAACACTAAAATTGGAACCCAAAGAGGTATTGTCTCTTGTCAGCTGGAGTAAATATTTAGACGATGAAAGCGAAGAGCTTTATAAAGTGCTATTTTGTGTATTTATATTGCTGGTCTCATCAGTTGATGAGGAGTCATCGAATAGATTGGAAGGTCGGTCCGATAAATTAATAATTGGACTGGATTGCGCTGAAAAGTTAGGCAGGGCAACCCTAGAGTGCTTCTACGATTTCGTTAAAGCCATAAATAGTCGTATTTCTCTTGCGCTTGTTGAAGAAGACTTGCTCTACTTGAGGCTAGATGAGTACATTTGCTCTCAAATGACGAATCAAGCCCCTTCGGTTTTCTTAGAGCTTCAAGAAAAATTAGTTGACGATGAAATTGCAGTTGCAGAGATCTTTGAATACCACATTGAGTATCATGCAGACGTATTTAAATATACTTTCTATAACCAAAAGGTCGAATTATGGAAGGCTTATTATTCTACATACTGTGCTGAATATGAAAGATACAGGGTAGAAAAACTCTGCCATTTGTTTTCAGTGAAAAATCATTAGCAAGCGCATTTTATCAGGTTGGTCTTCTGCTCCGCTCAAACCAGCAACAAATGGGGGCATTAATACCTAAAGGACTGAATATGTCTCTAATCGCAAACACACCGAAGCCGCCTTACTAAGCGGTGGTTTTTACGTTTCACCGAACTGAAGGTGATCATGGTTACGGCCAAATGGCAGACCAAATGGTGGAATTATATTCAAAAACAACCAGGTTTTTTAGGCGTAGAGTCTGCAAGAGAAGATATTGGAATTACGGTTTTATATTGGTCTGACCTTGAGTCCATCAAGCAGTGGAAAGCAAATGCAGAACATCAAGAGGCCCAAAGGCTTGGTCATGAAAAATGGTATTCATCGTTCAAAACTCGTATTTCGAAGGTAGAGTACAACTACGGCATTTAACAAGTAAGCGTGGTGGATCAGTTACGCTGTGCTCAACCAATCATTGGCATAAGAGTAATGAGTAAGTAATGGATCAAGAGCACTACGAATATATTTGGAAGAATTTTAGATTTCTGCTGGAGCCTAGTACTGGTTATTCAAAGTATCTTCGAGCAGCTTTATTTCCAGTTAACCCGAAATGGTCCGATGCTGACGAAGTGGAAAAAATAAAGTCAAAATACTCAGCTGAGTATTTGACTAAGGTTCTTCAGGAAATTGAATGCAATAAAGATGAATATATACGGCGTGCTTACGCTGAGATCAAAAAGGATATTTATTTCAACTATTGTCCAAACTGCAATTCATTGGCTTCTACTCCCAGATCAGAACGCTGTCTAAAGTGTAAACATGTCTGGTATGGAACTAATGAATATCGAAAACAGTCGCAACGTGTGGTTCATTTGGTGAGATAGCCGACACTCCGTTTTGAGTTGGTTCTGATACTCTGCTCCAAAACTCCACTCAAAAAAACAAATAACATAGGCGTTAGGTGAAAAACAAGCATGTGGAATCGCCATAAAATTCAGGAAAAAGTACTGAAATCCGCAGACAAGCATGGTCACGATAATCCTCAACAACTTAGACAGCTGGTGTTTTCCTGTGGAAAGTCTGAAGATTCAGAAGTATTTTTTGGTTTGTTTCCTTTTTTTTATGATCCAAGTCTTCAAGAAAATTTTGTGTCAAGGCAAGAGCTAGCTGGAAAAGTTTTATATAAAGTTAAGCCCAGCTGTCCTTTAAAAATTGATGGAGCATTATATGCTGCTCCTGGTCTATGGGAGGCTTCCGTAGAAGAATTACCTTGGTATTTCTGCTCTATTTTTGGAAAATCTCAAGTCCAGAATTTTATAACAGACTTAATCTCTGGTATTGACGACACTAAGCTTCTAAAAAAATATGAAACAATGCTGTTTTGGGTAAAAATGTATGGAGAGTAAACCATCATACAAGCGCATGTTGTTCACCCCTACAGGGCTGGGACTTCTGTTCCGCTACGCTTCACTATGACTTCAAATTCGGGCGTTAGTTCGCAAATAAGTAATCAGTATGTTCAGGCTTAAAAATGTAGAAGGCAAGATTGATTTTTCTCTGGAGGTAATTGGATACCAATTTCCAGAGAGAAAGGAAGATGATTGGTGCTTATTAAAGGTAAAAATTGATCAGGGTGAGGATAGATGCGAGCTTGTCGATCCGGCTTTGGAAACTACAGAGCTGGTACAATTGTTACGCTGGTTTTCAAGTTTGGCAGAGGGGCAGTTACCGCGCTACTCTTGCCTAACATTTATTGAGCCATGTCTTAAATTTAATTTTTTGGCATTCAATGATGGTGCAGTCAGAATAGCCATTAACCTAAGTCACGAGCTTAAACCTCCATTTAAAATGGAGCAGTTTATTGCTAAGAGCGAAGATTGGAATATAGTGATTGAGCTACATGCTAATGACTTCGCCAATATAGATGGTGGCATTAAAATGGCCCTTGAAAAGTATCCGGTACGTGGGAGCTAACAAGGCAAATCAATATATGGAGTAGAGCATGAAAATTAAGGTTGATCCTTTAACCAGCCCAGAGATAAAAGCTTTTCTGGAGGAACATATTGAAGATATGAAATCCACATCGCCACCTGAAAGTAAACACGCAATAGACATAGATGGCTTGAAAGCTCCAGACATTACATTTTGGTCTGCCTATGAAGATAGGCAATTAATTGGGTGTGGCGCTCTTAAAGAGCTTAATCATCAATGTGGTGAAATCAAATCCATGAGAGTTTCTACTGCCATTAGAGCTAAAGGTATTGGTTCTAAAATTCTGAATCACATCATAGCTGTAGCACAGTCACGAGGCTATCACTCACTTAAACTGGAAACAGGTTCTATGGAGTATTTTAGTCCAGCAAGAAACCTATACATAAAGAATGGTTTCCGCTATTGCGATCCTTTTGCTGAGTATACATTGGACCCTAATAGCGTTTTTATGGAACTAAAACTAAGGGACCTTTGAAAAACAGGAATAGCTCTTATGCAGGCGAGGAAGCACCACTCGCAACACCGCAGTTTACTGGCGTAAAAGGGAATGTGAGACTGGCACTGACAACGTCCTGCGCGAAAATAGACCACTTTTCAGAGATTCTCCCGCCTAATAATTTGCCACAGCGGTCTCCGCGATTGTTGCGCAAGGGTATAAGGCGTTAACAGCCCACTAGGAATCAGTCATGCAATATCAAATAAACGGAGAAGAACCAAAAATCATTGGTAAGCAGTGTGGTGGGCTCTATCTGGTTCAGCATCAAGAAGGTGAATCCATAACGGATCCAGCTACATACGATCATGTTTTTAAGAGTTATAGTAAAATCTGGTGTGCAAAAGAGTCAAGCAACGCTCTGTGATTGTTCCCTTTCTTCAGTTACTCGTTCACCGTCTTTAAATTTCACACCTAGAATGACATCCGCTAACAATCGGTAGCCTCTGAGTTTCCGC
>NZ_JBNKSF010000057.1:0-151402 GCF_050297175.1 Gynuella sp.
GAAATCTTTAAACGTGGAAGGGACGGGAGAGGATAATTGATCAAATACCGACACGGGCTCCGCGGAATAAGCTGCAACACTGCCTAAACCCAATAACAGGCTACTCAGCAGCCTCATATTCCTGAACATACTTGCTCCTTAGTTTGACGAGTAGACCGGTTCTGATGATTCAACAAGCCAAGGTCCATTACTCAGCATCATCTCAGGCGATCATCGGCCTGATAAATGCTTGATATTTATGCCAATTATATTTTGGCCAAAGTAATAGGTTATTAAAATATGTGTTAGATATTAAGTCCTTCAATAGTCGTATTATCAGTCGTCGTTCGATGATTTCATTGGCACGCTTCGCCTTGACTCATTACCCTGAAATATTCTTTATTCTATCTATTGATCGACTACCTATTGATCAGCTACGAAAGAAGGCAAGAATGCCACCATTCGAAAGTGCTAGTATGTCACCGGCGATTAGCGTGACTTTTTCGACTGGGCACTGGACTATATTTGGCCCAAAACAGCTCAGGAAATATCCTCTTCCATGCCATCATTGAGTAATTCTTCAGAAGTCAAACACAGCGAGATCTGCAGACATGACTGGACGATACAATCCGTCATCACATTATTGCGATTACCATTCAACGACCTGTTGTTTAAAGCAGCACAAGTTCACCGCCAACATTTTGATCCCAATGAAATACAAGTCAGTACATTGCTGTCAATCAAGACAGGAGCCTGTCCGGAAGACTGCAAGTATTGTCCGCAAAGTGGCCATTATCAAACAGGTTTGGAGAAAGAAAAGCTGCTGGAAATTGAAACGGTTGTCACACAGGCCAAAGCCGCACTGCAAGCCGGTGCCAGTCGTTTTTGTATGGGAGCAGCATGGCGTTCACCAAGCAATAAGGATATGCCTTACGTGCTGGAAATGATCCGGCGGGTTAAAGCTCTTGGGTTGGAAACCTGTATGACCTTAGGCATGCTTGATGCTCGACAGGCTAGCGAACTGGCCGATGCCGGTCTTGATTACTACAACCATAATCTCGATACCTCACCGGAATATTACGGCGAAATCATTACTACCCGAACTTATCAGGATCGATTGAACACTCTGGCTCATGTAAGGGCATCCGGGATGAAAATCTGCTCCGGCGGCATACTCGGCATGGGCGAAGAGGTTGATGATCGTGCAGCAATGTTAGTACAGCTGGCCAAACTGCAGCCTCATCCTGAAAGTGTCCCCATCAATCAACTGGTTAAGGTTGAAGGATTGCCTTTGGCCCAACAGCAAGCGCTCGACCCTCTGGATTTCATTCGTACCATTGCCGTCGCCCGAATTATGATGCCTGAGTCTTACGTGCGCCTGTCAGCCGGAAGAGAACAGATGAATGATACAATGCAGGCGCTGGCGTTTATGGCCGGTGCCAATTCAATATTTTATGGAGACAGGCTGTTGACTACGGGTAATCCGGATGTGGAAAATGATCGTCAGTTATTTATGCGTCTGGGCCTTAAACCCCAGCAGCAAACCAGGAAAATGGATATCAACACACAGCTGCCAAAAGGGTGTCCACGAAACAACCCTCTGTTTTATGACGCGACACTGGAGTCAAACAACCGGTCATGAACCATCATCCGATGAATGGTGATATTGTGTTTCGATCGGCAGCTCAAAGCGACCTCGCAGAAGCCATCAACGAAGTCACCCAGACAGGTCACTTTAACCATTACACTCACATGGGCATAGCTGAAGTCGTAGATCACCGGGTCTATATTTATCACGCTGATCCCCATAACGGTGTTTGTCGTCAGGCGCTGTCGGAATTTCGGCTATCAGAGCAGAATGATGTACTGGACATCAGCGTCTATCGGCTCACACCGCCATACCAAAGACATATCGGCAACGCTCTGACTCTAGCCCGGACCTTAATAGGCCAACCTTATAATCACAGTTATATTCTGGATCATCAGGGCTTTTACTGCTCCGAGTTCATCTATCATCTTTTTGCTGATACAGGATTGTTTACATTAAAACCAATGACGTTCAAACAATCTGGCAGCGATTCATTCCATCCTGGCTGGATCAAATATTACTGTGAACTCGGACTCGAAATTCCAGAGGGATTACCGGGCTGTAATCCCAATGAAATGGCAACGAGCCAAAGTCTGATTAAAGTATCCTAACGATAACTGCAGGATCACAGTTTTTGATAAATCATTGCCGTAGAGGAAAGAATCAGTGGCTATTCAGTACAAAGGAAGTGACATCAAGCTGTTTGTTATGATTGAACAATTAAGGGACCTCTAAAAATAGGAATCGTTTTTATGCAAGCGAGGAAGCACAACTCGCAACACCGCAATTTACTGGCGTAAATGAGAATGTGAGACTGGGGCCAACAACGTCCTGCGCGAAAACAGGCCATTTTTCAGAGATTCCTTAACATTGCGGTAGGAAAATCATTTACATAATAACGGTCACCGCACAGATTTTCTGAAAACAATCCATATCCACAAGACCTACTCACTTCCCAAAGCATTACAAGAGAGCCACTTCGTCTGAAAGTTGGTTTGCATGAACACTAATACGCTGTTAACTTGTCAGAAGGATAAACACCAATAACCCGTACCTCATTTTTCGGCCAAAGCTGCGCTTTTGAACCTTTCGCCAAATATCCAAAGTAAACATTGAAAACCTGCTCCAAGCCTATTTTAGTTTTCACGCTATAGGTGTCAGAAATGCATCACAACTTGCCAGGAAGGATGATAAAGCACTGGATTAGTGACATCCATAATCGCTATATTAGTCATCATATTTATAAATACTGGCTGTAACACTGTGGACCCATTGCCAATGAAAACCCAGTCAAAGGGATAAGAGCACTCTATTTATTACCGGGGAAATAGAATCATGGAAAGTCGAACATATTGGGTGGATTATGCTAAAGCCATTGGCATTCTGCTAGTGGTGTATGGACATGTGGCTCGAGGGCTCGAAAATGGGGGCATCGTTATCCCAGAGCAGTTGTTTGGTATATATCAACTGACAGACAGTATTGTCTACAGCTTTCATATGCCTTTGTTTTTTTTCCTGTCTGGGCTTTTTTTCCAACACTCATTCTCAAAACGGGGCGGAGGTCAGCTGGTACTGAGTAAGATAGACACAATTTTTTATCCGTATGTGTTGTGGTCTATTCTTCAGGGATGTATAGAAGTCGTGCTATCCCGTTATACCAACGGCCAGCTGACTTTCAGTGACGTGTTTACTCTTTTATGGTCACCCAGAGCCCAATTCTGGTTCCTTTATGCACTGTTTTTTGTTTTTGTGGCTGCTTCTCTCATTTTTTCTCTGGTCCCCGAAAAACTGACATTACCGATATTTATACTGGCGGCAATGGCTCACATTTTTCACACCTACATGCCGCCGGACATCATCTCCACTTATGTCTCGCGCCATTTTGTCTTTTTTGCGTTTGGCATCGTATTCTCGCAGTATTTCCGCGCCGAACATTTTGCCTCGCCCTATGTGCTGTTACCAATGTTAGCGGCATTCATTGGCAGTCAATATCTATTTCACGGTTATCTGTCATTAAACTTCAAAGATAAAGGAGTCCTGTCACTTCTGCTTGCTCTGATTTCTATTATGGCAGTGGTATCACTTTCTGCTTTTCTGGCCCGGAAATACTACCGGACTTTCGCGTTTCTGGGTTATGCATCAATGGCGATCTACCTGATGCATACGCTGGCTGGAAGTGGCACCAGAGTAATTTTGAAAAGTTTCCTTGGTATACATGATATTATTGTTCATCTGCTACTGGGGTGTATTGTCGCCATTTTGGGCCCAATCATTGCGCTACGCATGATTGATCATTACAACATTCCCTACCTGCTTTCAGCTCCGATCAGTCGATGGCTCAAACTAAGCTGTCAAAAAGTATTGTCCGCTTCTAAACCACCTGCACCACCATTAGAGTGATTAAAGTCACACTTTTTCGGATCAAATATGGAAGCCATTGGGTATTCATAACACCATAGTGTGGTTACATAACATGTGTAATAACCATGAATTCCCCTTCCGCAGTCGAGACTGGTACTCACAACGGCACGGTAGCTTTTTTCACATTAATGTTTCATTCTCCATTCAACGTTAGAGGTTTATAAACAGAAAATTATCCTGAGAATAACAGAAATGCTATTGAAGGATGCCTGGTTATCAACTACAAATAAGCGCTCTGCAATCTCTACTGCAAAAAAAAATAAAAGATACAGTTGGAGTAAAACATGAATTTCTTGTTCAAATTATCAGCGGCTTTTGCTGTGTATTCCTGTTCCACAATCGCGACAGCCGCAACAGTGGAGGTTCTACATTCCTGGACTTCCGAGGGTGAAGCAAAAGCGGTGGAAGTTCTAAAATCGATGCTGGCTGAACGCGGTCACACCTGGAAGGATTTTGCTGTTCAAACAGGAGGAGACAATGCTCAGGGGGTTTTAAAACAGCGCATCATTCAAGGAAAAGCACCGGCAGCTGCAATGATGAAGAAATTCAATCTTCAGCGCTGGGAACGGCTTGGTTTCCTGCAAAACATCGACGACATTGCAGCAGCCGGGCACTGGGATGATACGCTTTTCCACGCTGCAGAAGATGCGATCAAGTTTAAAGGGCACTATGCCGCAGCAGCGGTAGGTATCCACAGAACCAACTGGATATGGGCCAATAAGAAAATTCTGGATAAGGTCGGTGCCAAAATGCCAGAAACATGGCCGGAGTTTTTTGCAACGGCAGAAAAAATCAAAGCAGCCGGATATCATGTTGTTGCCATTGGTGACGAAGCCGATCAATTGGGAACAATGTTTGAATCGATGATTCTGTCCGTTGGTGGACCGGAACTGTATCGAAAAGCAATCGCTGAACTTGACTACAGTGCCATCAAGAGCCCGGAAATGAGCCGGGTGTTCGATATGGCGCGCAAATTACAGCCTTATCTTTATATGGATTCTGACAGCAGTTGGAACAGAGCCACTAAGCTGGTGATTGATAGCGAAGCAACATTCCAGTTTATGGGAGACTGGGCCAAGGGAGAGTTCTCTGTTGCTGGAAAAGTTCCGATGAAAGATTATATCTGTGCACCGGTTATGCAGACACGTAATCAGTTTCTCTATAATGTCGACTCCCTCGCCATGTTTAAACTACACAATGCTCAGGAAGCTGTTGCCCAAAAAGATCTCGCCAGCGCGATCATGAGCAGTAACTTCCAGCTAACCTATAATCGCTACAAAGGATCGATTCCAGCGCGACAGGATCTTGATCTGGAAGGGTTTGATATATGCGCCCAAATGAGTAAGCAGGAGCTGTTGAATGCTGAGGCCACAAATGCCGAACTACCGAGCATTGCCCACGGGTTAGCTGCCACTGAACTGGTTCAGGC
This sequence comes from Gynuella sp., assembly GCF_050297175.1. Taxonomy (NCBI): domain Bacteria; kingdom Pseudomonadati; phylum Pseudomonadota; class Gammaproteobacteria; order Oceanospirillales; family Saccharospirillaceae; genus Gynuella; species Gynuella sp. Next base: position 5,418 of record NZ_JBNKSF010000057.1, read on the forward strand.
AGCCTTTAATAATTCGATCTCTGCATTCTTTCATGATCCAAACATGAGCTCAGAAAAAGCCGCACTGAGCCTTTCCAAGAATATGCGCAAAGGCGCTTACATGATGTAGCGAGACGATCTGAGCAGATCCGTATTCACAACGATCTGCTCTTTTCATTTCTTGACCTGTCGTTCAAGCGTTTTTACCCAATAACCGCTCCTGACGCGAATACCTAATCAGTATCGTCGTCCAGCCCTCAGCCTCCTGCCCACTTACAAACCTCTGAGCATTCTGGAACAAAGCAAAAGCAGTTATCTGATTAATATTTAGTTTTACAAAGCACCGGCATTTTGACATTTGAAGAATGACTGCGGGTCTATGCAGACAAACCCAAAAACCGTGATTCGAGAACGGAAAATGAAAAAGGGAAACAAGAAAATTCTGTCTGTTAATGAGCCATGCTATCAGACAAAAATGGCTTAATTGGGTAGGAAAAGGTGGGGCGACTCAGTCCGGCCGCCCCTTGTTCGATCAACGAGGTTGAATCACCAGCGTATCCAGAGTTGTACCAACGGAGCGATAGTTCGGACGATACATATCTTCCACATACGGATTAGGTACCTGATAAGTACCTGGTGTTACTGCCCGTACCAGATAATACAGTTTCGTTGAACTCCAGCTGTCGACACTGATGGCGGCAACGTAGCGGTCATCACGGTACTCCTGGTATTGCGTGCGGTATTCGCGGAAATAGTGTCCCAGCGATTCATCGTCAATCTTGACGTTATCCAGGTCGACACTGGCATTACTCAGATTCTGGTTTTCCAGTTCCAGACCGGCCGGCAGCAGGTCAACGACCAGCGCGTCCGGAATACGCAGATTCTCGTCGGTTGAGATCGTCAGGCCCACCACGATCAACTCGCCACTGGTCAGGTTGCTCGGGGTAATACGCTGGCCATTAAGGTCGTAGTAACGACGCACGATATGCAGACCATTACTATAAGGTTCCGGAGCCGTTCTTGGGGCTCCCTGATATGCCAGCGTGGCATATAGTTTTTGATCTACGGCTTCAACCTGCTGCAGACTGGTCAACTGATCGGCATCGAGCAACGTGTTGAACGGCCGGTTCTGGTTTAAGGTCTGCTGAGCTGTCTTGGCAATGAGTTTACCCTGCCACTGCTTACCGGATTTGGAATAGAACAGCGCAACCTTGGCCAGAGCAATACGCTCCTGGGTGCTGAACCAGCGCTCATTTTGCAGGATATCCACCAGATCCTGGGCCAGAGAACCTTCGTCCAGGCCCTGTTCCAGGGCGATCGCCAGACTCAGTGCGGTGTCGCGCATGGTTGACCCGTAATCCCGGTAGTAACGATAACGTTCACGCTTGATAGAAAGAGCTGCATCATTGGCGCGCTTGGCCCGATCATGATCATTCAATAGATTCAAAGCCGCCGCCAGATGCATCCAGGCTAGACCGGAAGAACGGATACGGGCCCGGACAGAGCGTCTGTCATTCTGGTTCTCCATCCCATCATCATACAGTCGGCGAACCAGGCTTAAATTGGCGGTTCCGGCTTTGGCCATGACATAGGCAGAATAAGCCCGTACAGCAAAGCCGTAATATTCGTTACTGTCGCTCCAACCGTCGTCATCAAACGCATTTGCACGCAGATAGCTGTCCAGACGCTTGAGAGCACGATCAAGAGTATCAGAATCAACCTTAACACCCTGACGACGTGCGTCCACCAATACCTCAGTGGCATATGCCGTACCCCAACGGGACTCAGAACTGGCCGCATCCCAATAACCAAAACCACCGTTCGCGAACTGCTTGCTTTTCAGGCGTTCAATACCCGCAGCAATCTGTTGTAAGCGGAACTCATCACTGAATGGCTGATCAAAGCGGTTTTTGAAACTGTCTGTCAGCCCCAGGTCCTGCACTGTCGCCGTATCCAGCAATACCCATGGATAAGTGGAGCTGGTGGTTTGCTCCAGACAACCATACGGATAGTGCAGCAGATACTCCAAATGGCTACGGAAATTGATCGCCGGGCGATTGGAGACGGTCATCAATGCCTGTACGGTATCCGGACGCAGATTACTGATATCCACCTGAGGCTGCCAGCTGCCATTAGCATCGATAACGGCGCTCTGATACTCGGTCTGCCAGGGGAATGGGCTGCGAACCCCGAGTTTCCAGGTACGATCAACGTTGATATCACTGCCATTACTGGCCTGCAGGTGAATCACCCCCTGACCTTCATGCAAACCTCCGGTGATGGGAACCGGAATCACCGCTTTTTGCCGGTCAGCCAGGGTAACGGTTTGTTTCAGGCCGGTGGAGAAGATTTCGCCACTGACATTCACCGTCACATCAAGTTGCTGATTCATCCCGGAAAGGTTGTGTAGATCGAAACTGAGCTGACTCTGATCGCCCATAGCAATAAACCGTGGCATGGAAATCTGAGTGACCACTTTGTCTGCGACAATTGTCTCGGATTGCGCACTGCCATATGAATCATCACCAAAGACCACAACCATCCATTCCAGTTTGCCGTTGAAGTTGGGCAACTGGAAGCTGACATCTGCCTCGCCATCCACCAGCTCCACCGGCTCACTGAAGAAGGAAACAATCTGAACCTCGGTTTTGGGTTTTTCACCCCCGCGGCTCAATTCCGCCATCTCCATTGCATCGGCAAACATATCACCCCCAAACCGCTGACGAATCATGTCGTAGCCCAGGTTATTGATGATCTTGCCATAAATATCGTAGTAGCTGGCTTCAAACCGGCGTGGAGCAAAGAAATACTGCTCCGGCTTCGGCGCCTGGTAGCGGGTAATGTTCAATACACCTTTATCAACCAAAGCTACGGTGGCAAACAGCTTCTGGCTGCCTAACTGGTCCCGATTGGTAACTTTAAGGTGAGCACTGACTAACTTGTTCGGTTCAATTTTCTCCGGGGTTGTCAGCTCCACTTCCGCCACCGCATCGCTGCGTCGTAACGGCAGATGAATAATACCCAGAGCCCGGGTCGGTGCGACTTCACTGACCTGATCCGCAGGCGTCAGCACCATCGCTGTCAGGTACAGATCATGACGGTTCCACTGTTTTGGCAACTCAACACTGACTTGGTTTTCACCTTTGTAAACCGACTGGTTCAGGGTGTACTCCACACCATCACTGGACTCCACGTTAATAATTGCCGAACCACTGATCGGACTGTTCAGTCGCAGGCGAGCGGTATCACCCGGAGCGTAATGGCTCTGGTCAAGAGACATTTGAATCATATCCGGCTTCAGATTTGTGCTTTCCTGGTTAGACCAGCTCCATTGGGTTCTGAAGTGATACAAGGTGATAGCACCGGAACTGGAGGTGACCTCCAGATCATAACGTCCCCATTCCACCGGGAAATCCACCGTCACCGGTTGATCCTTGACTTCGATGGTTTCTGACGCAGTCACATAACGGTTAGCCTGATAATCCCAATACCAGCCACGGGAGCTGTCGTACTGCCAGAAATACTCGCGATGATCACGTAATAACCGGACATTTAAGGTGTCGCGAACCGGTTCACCACTGGCGTCAACGCTTAGCAGTTTAAACTGCAGAGTCTGATTGGAAGGCGGACGATCCTCAAACTGTGGCTGAACACCGGGCAGTTTGCTGTATGCAGGCAACTGAATCACATTCTGAGTACGGGTAATCGGACGACCACCATTCTCATACACACTGGCACTGATACTGAAGTTGAGTGGTACTTTTATATCCGACCAATAATCGGGTACGACCAGCTCTCCATGACCAGAGTTATCAAGCTTGATTGGGTCCAGATTGGTATTACGAGTCCGGACATTCGCTTCGGAGTCACCAAAATAAAACCCTTTGAGGTCGGGGAAAATTTTGTTCGCTGGAGAAACAGTCACTACAGCGTCAGCATCGTTGCCGGCCGCCGGTGCGCCATACAGGTAGTCCCCCTGAATCGGTACCTGAAATTCGCCTTTAGGCGTGTAACGGGTCTGATTGCGATCCCCGTCATAGAAGCTCAGGGTCAGGGTTTCCGGCAGGAATTCTTCCACCTGGAAGTGATATGCCTCGTATTGGCCGTCAATCCTGACTTCCAGGCGCCAGTCTCCGGTCGGAGCATTTTCATCCAGCTCGAAACGGGTCTGATACAAGCCACTGTCATTGGGGCTCCAGGTAAACTTCTGTTTCTGTTCTCCACGAGCATTCCACAAGAATGCTTTTAGTGGCATATTCCGGACTTTACGGCCATCAAAGTCACGCAACAGCATGTTGATATCAACCTGTTCACCGGGCCGATACAAATCCCTCGGACCATACAAAAATGCCTGGAACGGCTGATGCAGGCTGGGCACATTGGGATAGGAAGAAAGGTCCAGCTCGCCTTGATCCAATCTCAAAAAGCTGATCTGGTCTCCCTGCTCAGCAATGATGATATTAGGTAGATCATTGGTGGATAATTGATAGCTACCATTTTGGGACGTACGGGCACTTTGTTCACGGGCAGTCTGATTATTCCGCTCCCGCCACCAGAACCGCAAGTTGACGTTTTTCAGCGGTTCGCCAGTCGTAATCGAATTGGCATAGACCATCAGGGACTGTTTATACTTGCGAACATGCAGGCCTATGTCAGTAATAGTGAAATAGGTAGTGTCATAACGGTATGCATACTCACCGGGCTGGCGAATCACCGCAACATAGATACCTGGTTCTTTTTTCTCCAGAACCGGATCAAGACTAAAGTTATAGGTGGTACGTTGATTGGCACGGGCTTGATTGGTATAGCGGGCGGTATGCACCAGATCAGCATATTCCCTCAGGCCTGACAACGAATCGTAATACATCCGGCCTTTAAAATAAGTTTCACCGATAAAACGGTTCATATCCTGATCACGGACCCGGAACACATCCAAATCCACCTCAGGTTGGTTCACGACCGTCACCGGAATACCATCTTTGATATTACCAACCAAAAATGTGCCGCTACTGGCAAAACTGGCCCCGGGAGTTAATGCCCGGGTATCAACGGTCCAGTTAAAAGCGTGGCTGTCGCCACGACTGTCCACTTTCGACAGTACATCACCACTAACCGATGTCAGCGGTTTGGTCACCTTCACCTGGTAACGGGTACTGGGTTCTACGAACGGTAAAACCCACTGGCGTCCAGTTCCCTGGGTATACCATTGACTACCATCAGCTGGTGCTGGTGTGACAGAAATATAACGGGACAAATCAGTGCCGGGGTCCACTGCACCGGTTAAGCGGATAACCAGTGCCGGTGCATTATCCTGAGTGGTTTCACTGACATCGGAGATATAAAAGTCGGCGGCATTAATGAAGCTCGAAAGCAATACCAAAAGGCTGATCCAAAAGCCATTAATACCAATACGTACCGCGTGCATAAGCTGCTTCCTTGACTTTTTAATAGATATTTTACGAGCAGCAAGTGTAGGTGCTGCAAAGACAATTGGCAAAGCTCCGAGAGTGGTTTTTTGTGATATTGATCAGTGGCCGTCATAAATGAATGACGGCCAATCTGTTTGTATGCTAATTCGCTAGATCTGTACTGATGGTCAGTATCGTGGCCAACCGTTTGAATCCCAGTTCAGAATACTGATCAACAATTTAGGCGTCCCGTCGTCACTGGCATCGTAAGCATGGCGAACAATGACATCGGTATTGAGAATATCCTGCCCACCCGGGCCAATCCACCGGTTGTTACCTCCATCCAGCAAACTGCCACCACCGGACAAAAGATCGCGACCATTCTTATCCAGATAAGGCCCGCGAATGTCTGTCGCCCGGCCATAGCGAATCTGGTAAGTACTGCTGGTTCCCTGGCAACATTTTCCGACCGATACAAATAAATAATAGTAACCCCGGCGATAAATAATGCTCGGAGCTTCAATACCTTCATTTCCACGATAAGCGATATTGTATTGTGGTCCGTAGGGTTTCATGGTTAATGGATTCAAACGGGTCAACTGAATACCTGACCAGAAAGATCCGAATGCCAGCCATGGATTACCATCGGCATCTACAACCAGGTCCGGATCAATTGCATTGAAATTTTGAGAGCGATTACTACTGACAACCAGTCCATCATCACGCCAGCGACCGGAACTGATACTGCTTGTGGACGCCAGCCCGATAGCGGACACATTGGAGCCAAAAGTGGATATTGAATAGTACATCCAGGTGCGGCCATTATAGGATTTCACATCCGGCGCCCAGACATCTTGGCCATCATGACCAGGCACATACTGTCTCCACCAGCTCAGCCCATTTGGAAAAACACCCCCATTTCCACCGGTCCACTGCGTACCATTGCTCGAGTGTTTGGAATATATACCCGGTCCGGTCTGGAACACCCACCAGTTACCATTCTCGTACGCCAACGTCGGATCATGGGTCACCAGATTACCGCTCAGAGACCAATGATCGGTTGCACCATTAGTGGTTGAGGGATCCCATCCCGGCTGCCCTGTGGTTCCCAACTGCGACAATGACCACAACTGGGCATCAGAACCGTTATAGCTCCATTGGGCAATATTGGCACCATTGGCAGTATTAAAGTTATAGAGATCCAACGCTTTGCCGCTGTTACGGTTGATAAAACTGTAGTAACCGTTACGTTCCTGTTTCACTCTCCACTGCTGAGTATGGTTAGCCAGATACTCCCATTGCGACACATTAGCGCCATCACTGGTACCAAAGTCATAGACTTCCATTGCCTTGCCACTGCTCAGGTTGATCAGTGAGTAGTAGTCACCTTCGACATGAGTAATCAGCCAACGCTGAGCGTCATAGCCATTGGCCGGCCACTGCTGAATATTGGCACCGTTATCTGAAGCACCATTAATCACTTCAACCCGTTTACCACTGTGCTTTGAAGTAATTGTGTAGACGCCGTTTGATAGCGCCATAACATTTGTACTAATGCAAACCAACAGCCATAACAGTCCGCAACGAACGTTTCTATAAGCGGGCATAAATGTCACCTTTAAATTGACAGCTATAGTAGTGGCCCGATTGTACTCTGCAGCTGATGAGCAATATTAAAACGCCATGAAATGTCTGAGTGCTTGTTGGCAAAATTTTACATAAGGTATCGGTATTTGTGACCTACAACAGAATTTCATGCCAAAGAAGCATATCAATTTTCAGTTCGAACAGACCGACATCGAAATGTAACAGACTCTAACAAAAGGCCATTATTTCTGTCGCACAGTAAAGTAGAGTAACCTAGCGTAATGCTTGGTTTTTATCTGACCCCGGTCAGCAAAAACGAAACCTGTTGTTGTAACAATGCGCGCCAAAGAACAACAGGAGGGTCCCATGTCGACTCAATCGCTTACCACTTCAGCCGCTCATCAGGCTACGCCCGGACGTCTGGTTATTTATGCACCACTGGCAGGCTCGGTATATCCCCTGGAGCAGGTCCCTGATCCAGTTTTTGCTGAAAAGATGATCGGCGATGGTATCTCCATCGACCCGGTTGACAACGTCTTGCTCGCACCCTTTGACGGTGTGGTACAGCAGCTGCACTCATCCGGACACGCCGTTACGATTAAACATGCCAGCGGACTTGAAGTACTGCTGCATATCGGTATTGATACCGTGCTGTTGAAAGGCAAAGGGTTTAAGCCATTAGTCAGCACCGGGACCGAGGTCTCTAAAGGTACACCACTGATAGAATTCGCAGCTGATGACATTGCCTGCCAGGCCAAAAGTCTGATGACTGAGATTATTCTGGCTAATGGCGAACTGGTGAAACGTCTCCATCAGCCATCCATTGACGATATCGAGGCCATGGCCCCTCTGCTGGAGGTCGAGCTGCAGAACGCCGATACTGGCGAGTCTGAAACAGAAACCGGCGAATGGCTGGCCTCACGACCACTACTGATTCCCAATCCGTCCGGTTTGCATGCCCGTCCCTGCGCGACATTGGTTCAACTGGCCAAACAGTTTAGCGCTCACATCGAACTTGAATGTCATGGCCAGAGAGTCAATGGCCGGAGCCTGACAGCTATTATGGCGCTGAACATACGTCTCGGTGACGCCATCACACTGTTCGCCCGCGGTGCTCAGGCAAGTATCGCACTGGAACAACTCAGTGAAGCCGTACAGTCCGGTCTGGGTGAAGACGTTACCCAGGTCAATACCGCAGCGGCTATCGACTACGACCAGGAACCCTCACTGCTGTTTCCACCATCTGATGACCCAAACCGAATCACTGGCACTTCTGCCTCAGCGGGCTTGGCATTTGGGCGCATTTTTCAGCGTCGCGAAGAACGTTTTGAATATCCTGAGCAGGGTGGTCGGTTTGAGCATGAAATTGTCATGCTGGACCAATGCCTCTATGACGCCCGGTTGCAACTGGTTGAATTGGAACAGCGACTCATCGATGCCGGTCAGCCGGAGCGGGCACAGATTTTTGTCGCCCATCAGGAATTATTGAGCGATCCGGATTTGTATGACCATGCCACTGCCGATGTTCGAGCCGGTAAAAGTGCAGCTTTTGCCTGGCAAACAGCGGTCAACATGCAAGTTAACCGACTCAAAAAACTCAACAACCCTATGCTGGCAGAACGCGCTGCCGATCTGCAGGATGTGGGACGCAGAGTCCTGAAGCTCATCCTGGGATTATCAAATGAGGAACAGGCTCTCCCCGAAAACACCATTTTGGTAGCCGAAGATCTGACACCATCAGATACCGCCAACATCGATCTCAAACAAGTGATCGGCATCTGCACCACTGGTGGTGGCCCAACGTCACACACCGCCATTCTGGCAAGAGCCATGAACCTGCCGGCACTGGCAGGTGTCGAGCGCCGGGTACTGGAACTGGCCAACGGCACCGAAGTGATTCTGGATGCAGATAACGGCAACCTGCAGCTAACCCCAGACAGCAAGGCTCTTGAGGACATCCGCCTTCAACTCGATACCCGCGCCCAACAACATCAGGCCAATTTGGAGCAGGTAGCGTTAGCGGCCACGACCCGCGACGGTCACACCATCGCCGTGGCAGCCAATGCCGGCAGCACTGCAGAAGTCACCAAAGCCATTACGGGTGGAGCCGATGGCATTGGTCTACTGCGTTCCGAGTTTCTGTTTCTTCAATGTGCTACCGCACCCGATGAGGAAGAACAATACCGTATTTATCGCCAGGCTCTGGAAACTCTTCAACCCGGACAGCCGCTGATCGTTCGAACTCTGGATGTCGGCGGTGACAAACCATTGCCATATCTGCCACTGCCGGCCGAAGACAACCCCTTCCTCGGGCAACGGGGAATTCGTATTGGGCTGGATAAACCGTTGCTGTTACGCCAGCAGCTACGTGCCATTTTACGGGCTTCCGAACACGGAGCCATTCATATACTGCTACCGATGATCAGCAGCCTGCACGAACTCCGGCTGACCAAAGAGTTGTTGGAACAGGAGCGCCAGTCTCTGGGCGTTGCCCCTGTTCCTGTCGGCATCATGATTGAAGTGCCATCTGCGGCATTGATGGCGGATGTTCTGGCCGCTGAAGCTGATTTCTTTTCCATCGGTACCAATGACCTGACCCAGTACACCCTCGCCATGGATCGTGGTCATCCAAAGCTGGCACCGTTGATCGATGCTCTGGACCCAGCGGTATTGCGGCTGATCAAACAGACATGCGACGGGGCTCAAAAACACGACAAATGGGTGGGTATTTGTGGTGGCGTCGCTGGTGACCCCCTGGCTACTGCATTACTGGTAGGTCTGGGCGTGACAGAATTATCGGTCAGCATTCCGGTAGTTGCCGACGTAAAAGCCAATATTCGAAACCTCGATTTTAGTGACTGCAGACGACTGGCGGACCAGGCTTTAATGCTTTCGTCCGCTTCTGAAGTGCGTCAGCTGATAACAAACAGTTTCAACAAATAAAATAATCAGGAGCAATCTCTATGAGTGTGTGGAAGCAATCCTTTGCAGTTTTGCAAAAAGTCGGCAAGTCGCTGATGCTACCGGTATCTGTGTTACCGGTCGCCGGCATCCTGCTGGGTATCGGTGGCGCAGACTGGTCCCATCTGGGTGAAGTGCCTCAGCTACTGGCACTGATTCTGAGCGTGATGAAACAGTCCGGTGATGCCGTGTTCGGCAACCTGCCATTGATCTTTGCTATCGGTGTGGCACTGGGCTTTACCAATAATGATGGTGTGTCTGCCCTCGCCGCCACTGTGGGCTATTACGTGATGACGGCTGCAATGAAGGCAATGGGCCCGACCATCGCCGGCAGCATTTATCATATAGACTTACAAACCAACCCTGAGTTGATAGACAAACTGATCAATACCGGGGTACTCGGCGGCATCGTCGCCGGTGGTATTGCGGCGTTTATGTTCAACCGCTTCTTCAATATTAAACTGCCGACCTACCTCGGGTTTTTCGCCGGTAAGCGTTTTGTCCCCATTATCACGGCTTTCGGTGCCATTGTGGCAGCTGTGATATTAACCATTATCTGGCCACCGATTGGCAATTTGATCAATTCATTTTCTGACTGGGCGGCGTATCAGAATCCGGCCCTGGCATTTGGCATCTATGGCGTGGTTGAGCGTTCACTGATTCCGTTTGGACTGCATCATATCTGGAATGTACCGTTCTTTTTCGAAGCCGGTGCGGTTTGTCAGGTAGGTCATGATTTAATCAATGGCGTGGCCGACAAAGCAGCCTGTACCGCCCAGGGCGGACAATGGATTACCGGTGAAATTCAACGCTACCTGGCAGGTGATCCAACTGCAGGAAACATGGCCGGCGGCTATCTGTTCAAAATGTGGGGACTGCCTGCTGCAGCCATCGCCATGTGGCATACCGCTAAACCCGAAAATCGTGTCAAAATCGGTGGCATCATGGTTTCCGCCGCACTGACCAGCTTTTTGACTGGGATTACCGAGCCTATTGAGTTCGCCTTCCTGTTCGTAGCACCGGTATTGTATGTCATTCATGCCATTCTGGCCGGCCTGGCATTTCCGATCACTATTCTGCTGGACATGAAACACGGCATGACCTTCAGTCATGGTGGTATCGACTTCTTCCTGTTCAGCCACCTGTCTCATAACTTCCTGATGTTCTTTGTAGTAGGCCCTGCTTATGCACTGGTTTATTACACAGTGTTCCGTGTCGCCATCGTTAAACTGGACCTGAAAACACCCGGCCGGGAAGATGAAGTTGCTCTGGTCTCTGTGCAGACAACCACTGGAAACGTGGCGGACGATGACCGTGTTGGGCAGATTATTCTGGCGTTCGGTGGTGCCTCCAACCTGAAAACCGTCGATAACTGTATTACCCGCTTACGCATGGAAGTGCATCAGACTGACAAGGTCAATGCTGATCGGCTGAAAGCCTTGGGCGCAACCGGTGTGATTAAGGTTGGGAACGGGATCCAGGCCATCTTTGGTACTGAAGCCGATAACTTGCGTACTTCGATTGACCAATACCTGGCATCCGGTAAAGCGCCTGAACTGGATGCACCAATGGCAGCTCCCGTCAGCCAGGCTGCTGCGGCTCCAGTTGCACAACAGAGCACGGTCGCGGGAGTATCCGATGAACAACGCTCCCTGGCCAACCGTCTGATCACCCTGTTGGGTGGCAAAGACAACATTCAGGACTGCCTGGCCTGTGCCACCAGCCGCTTACGTCTGGAATTGAAAGACCAAGTCAAATGGGACGAAGCTGAGCTGCGTAACGCCGGGGTTAAACGGGTGATGCGTATCAACGAAACCGTTGTACACCTGTTACTTGGCGATCAGGCCAGCGCCACAGAACAAGCCATGAAAGAACAGTTGGCTGGTTAAACAAATAGCCGGAGGCGATGGCCCAATCACCTCCGGCACATCGAATATGTTCGTCGTTATGACTCTTTGCCGCCTTCTGGGCGGCTTTTTTATATCCAGGGAAGGATGGTATCCCCTGAGCGCATGGATGCGCAGAAAGGGGGTATATCCAGGGAAGGATGGTATCCCCTGGGCGCATGGATGGGCAGAAAATTGCTCCTGCATAGTCACTGCATAACCACCATCCCTGGCGGCCAGTCTTTTTAACGGGTTGAGAATACTCGCAAGAAACAGTCTGAAGGGATGGGTCGCCAACTGTAGTTCGATTAAACTGCTGCACTCTATGTCCAGTCTCTTTTCGTTCAGCAGGATCTCCGCATGTTTACAGCACAGGAACTCAGCCGATACAGCCGCCACCTGACACTCTCTGAATTCGGACTGGAGGGTCAGCGTCGACTTAAAAATGCTCGGGTGTTGCTGGTAGGCGCCGGGGGGCTGGGATCACCTGTCGGTTTGTATCTTGCGGCGGCAGGTGTAGGAACCATCGGCATTGTCGATGCCGATGTGGTAGAAGACAGCAATCTGCAACGGCAGGTACTGTTCACAACTGCAGATATTGGTCAGCCCAAGGCAAATCAGGCCGCGGTACATTTACAACAGCTGAATCCTCACATTACGGTACATTCCCACCACACCCCCCTTAATCGCCATAATGCGATGACATTGATTGCAAACTATGATCTGGTCGTCGATGGATCAGATAATTTCCCAACCCGTTATCTGGTCAACGATGCCTGTGTTCTGCTGGATAAGCCCTACGTTTATGGCAGCATCTATCAATTTGAGGGGCAGGCGAGCGTCTTTCATCATGCTGATGGCCCGTGTTATCGGTGTCTGTTTCCCGAACCACCCACTCCGGGACAGATGCCATCCTGCTCCGAGGCCGGTGTACTGGGGGTGTTACCAGCTATGATCGCGACGATACAAACGACTGAAACCATCAAGCTGATCACTGGAATCGGCCAGACGCTCAGTGGACGCTTATTGCAATACCATGCTCTGGACATGCGTTTTGACGAACTCACTCTCAGCCGGGATCCGCTATGTCCGATATGTGGTGACCAGCCCGTCATGACCGAACTGATAGATTATGAAGCCTTTTGCGGGATACAACCGACAGTCCCGCTGATATCGGCGACTGAACTCGCGACCCTGCTAGAGAACACCCCGGATATTCAACTGATCGATGTGCGGGAGCCATACGAGCGGGAAATCTGTCAAATTCGCAATAGTCGCCTCATTCCTCTCGATAAACTGGTCGATCACTACGATGAATTGGTTGGCAACCGAATGATTGTATGCATCTGCAAAAGTGGCAGTCGTTCTGCAACAGCAACACGCCAGCTTCAAGCCGCCGGTTGCGCACAGGTTTATAGCCTGGAAGGTGGAATACTGGCCTGGATGCAACAGGTAGACCCGACATTAACGCATTACTAACTCCCATCGCACGACGTTGCACCTCAATTTCTCTGGTCTATACTCAAAAATGAATGTTTGTATGTCGTTTGTCCTTGAAAAAGCAGTAACTCTAAAAGCCTGACTTGGCAATCGATCGGGATGGAGCATTGAATTATCATGATTAAGGGAATGTCCTCATGGGCGCACACCTGATCAAAGGCTTAGTCACCATTCACGTCGGCTATGTCCTTGATTGACAGCATCAAAAGTCGGATACGGTACAAACTGATCGCCATTGGTATCGTCTTGATGGCGATGATTGTTGTGCCGGGCAGCATCAGCATCAGTTACTTACTCAGTATCCGCCAGGGAGTGGCCACAACCAAACTGACTGGCCCTCTTCATATCTCAGTGCTGGAAGCGTCTGACGCCAGTCAGCATCTGATTGAAGTTCTTCAGGGGCTGGTATCCGTTTGTCATCTGAATATGACCACTGAAATTAATACCAATCAGGCACTATTTCCTGTTATCAACGAACCGAACAAAGCCTATACAGTACTCGATGAGCTGTATGAACAGGCTCTCAAAAACCACTTTGACCAGTTATCTGAACAGATCCATTCCGCCAAGGAAACCATGTTTGAGACCCATCAGCAAATGCAGCAAAACTGCACACAGCTGATGGGTCTGCGTCAGGATTACTATAACCAGCAGCAGCAGGTAATGGCCGACGTAGAGGAACTGATCAATCTACTGGACAGCCTCATCAGGCAGTTTGACGGCTATGTGGGTACATACCGTATTCCTGACATCAATAACCTGAGCGATACAGAAGTTCGGCGCGCACTCAATGAAGTCATGTTTGATGTCTGGCCAACACTGCGCGGGCTCTACCATCTCAGAGATCTCGCTGACCGTTTGAGAGATTCATTAAACCGGCCCCATGCCGGAATACTGTTACAACAATCTCTGGAAAAGCAGATGTCGATGGTAATGCTCATTAGAACCTCAATGAGCCGGACTTTTACACGCCTGCAGATAGCGCAGAAACAGGATGAAGCCAATCATTTATCCACACTCATCAGAGCCATCAATACCGGTTTATCTGGAAACCGGGGACTCACGGAAACCTATGCGCAAATAACTCAGGTCAATGAGAATCTGAACCAGCTCAGCGACCGTCTGCAGATTGCGATTAACCAGCTGCGGGAGGTCCTTGACGGTGTCACTGTCCGTGCAGCCAAGATTAATTCCCAGGCTCAGGCAGCCATGGATGTAGCAACTTATCAGGCCTCTCTGGTACTGGGGTTTCTGACCATTTTCGTATCATCATTGGCACTACTGACCCTGTTATTATTTGGTAGAAGTCTTAGCCGGCGAATCGAGCTTCTGACGGGTTACACCACAAGCCTGATCGAGCTGGAGACACAGCCACAACCCGTTCCGGAAAAACTGACCCAATCCAGCGACGAGCTGGGTATGCTGGCGCAGACATTTGATCAGCTGATGCAGAACCTGTTTGTTGCCCGTGAACATCTGCTGGAAGAATCACGCAGTCAGATCCAGCTGCAAAATCAACGCATGATGATCATCCTGGAGAACGCCCCTTACGGTCTATGTTTGTGTGATAAGGAAGAACGTATACTGCTGGCCAATCACCAGCTCATATCGTTTTATCATCTTCCTGAACAACTGATTCAGCATGACACGTCGTGGCCCGACATTGTCCGGTATCTCCGAAAACAAGGAGTTCGCATCGAAGCGGCCACGGACAACAACCCACACATATTTGACCCGATTATGGCCGGTGCCCAACTACAATCGGTAAACCTGGCCGACGGTCGGATACTGAACATCACTACTATCAAAACTCCCGATGGCGGCTCTATGCTCATCCATGAAGACGTCACCGAACGGCTAAGTCAGCAAGCCAAGATCAGCCACATGGCTCATCACGATGCCTTAACCGGTCTGCCGAACCGGGTATTATTTCGGGAAAATGTCATCGATACGCTGAACCGTGCCCATGACAATCAAAAAATGGCATTGCTATATCTCGATCTCGATCATTTTAAAGCGGTTAACGATACTCTGGGCCATTCAGTGGGAGACTTGCTGTTAATTGAAGCAGCCAACAGGCTTCAGCGTTGCATTAATGACCACGACCTGATTGCTCGCCTGGGGGGTGATGAGTTTGCAGTAATGCTGACTGATAACCCATCCCGCGAAGATGCTCAACAGACCGCTTCAAGGATTATCCACCAACTCGGGCAGTTATACCGTTTGAATCAGCAATCTATTCTGGTCGGTGCTTCCATAGGTATCAGCGTTATACCGGAAGACGGCAACAACCAGGACCAGCTGTTTAAGAACGCAGATCTGGCACTCTATCGTGCTAAACAGGACGGGCGAAACACCTACTGCTTCTTTGAATCTGAAATGGATGCCCTAATGCAGGCTCGCCGGGAGTTGGAGCTGGAGTTACGGTCTGCAATCGAAAAGAGCCAAATGCAACTGGCCTACCAACCAGTCATTAACAGCAAGACTCTGGAAATCGCGGGATTTGAAGCACTGTTAAGATGGCACCATCCTCAGCGAGGGTGGATTTCCCCCTCGGAATTCATACCCGTCGCCGAGGCCAGCGGCCAGATTTGTGACATCGGTGCATGGGTACTGCGGCAGGCCTGCCAGGAAGCCAGTCGGTGGCCGGACCACCTCTGGGTTGCTGTGAACGTCTCTCCTGTACAGTTCAAACACCGCGACCTGATTCAGGACATCCACGCCGCACTACAGGACACACCCATGGCTGCCAGCCGGCTAGAACTGGAAATTACTGAAGGCGTCCTGCTACACAACACCGAATCCACCCTGGCCACCCTCCAATCCATCCATTCCCTTGGGGTGAATATCTCAATGGATGACTTCGGCACCGGCTACTCCAGCCTGAGCTATTTACGGATGTTTAAATTTGACAAGGTCAAAATCGACCAGAGCTTTATCTCCGACTTACATCAGACCCAGGATGCCAGAGCCATGATCGGAGCGATTACCAGCATGTGTGAAAACCTGGGCATCAAAACCACTGCAGAAGGCGTTGAAACCAGAGAACAGCAGGATATTTTGATTCAGCAGAAATGCAGCTTACTGCAAGGATATTTGTTTGGCAGGCCGGTGCTTCAAGCAGAGCTAACCAAGTACATCAGCACAACCGAATAGAAAAGATTAGGAATCCCCTCCACCCCAAATTTTTTTATAGCATTTTTTAGCTATGGTAAATAAACAGATGCAAAACGATTCCATTCCTTGGTCATTCAACGACATCTGAATTAATCTATTCAAAGATCAGTCGTAGACATCTCGTATGAGGCCAACTATTGTACCGGCTAGGCTTTACTGGTCAGCTTCTCCAACGAAACTGAAAAGAGCAGCATCAAAACTAATGATATCAGATCAAATTCAAATCAATTGGTACAGCTAAGATGATAAAGAAACTATTGCGCGCCATTTGTTTCAGGACAGGTAAATTTCAATCATTGTATTTAAAGATTTGCCAGCCTGGGAATGTTGAATATGCACAGTTCGCTAAAAAGTTTGGTCGATTACATTCCATGGGGGATGATTGTCTGATAAACCGAGATGTTCGCATACTAAACCCGGAATATACCCGAATCGGTAATAACGTGTGCTTGTCGTCATGTATTCTGGTTGGCCATAATGGTGCAATAGCCGTTCTCAATAAAGCTTATAACAAAAAACTGGATTCAGTTGGCAAAATTGATATCAAGGACAACGTTTTCATAGGTATTAATGCGATAGTAATGCCAGGAGTCACGATTGGACCCAACGCTTTGGTCGCCGCAGGAGCAGTTGTCACCAAAGACGTTCAGGAGGGCGATATTGTTGCCGGCGTACCTGCACGGGCCATTGGCCGGGTAGATGATCTGGTTCACAAACTGGAAAAAGATACTGAGCAACTCCCGTGGTCTGATATTATAGCCAAGCGTGAAGGTGGCTATGACGCGAAGCTGGAACCACAACTGATAGCTGCCAGAGTAAAACATTTCTTCGAAGAAACAAAACAGGGATAAACGGCATCGTCAAGCATGAGTACTATGGATTTACAACTGGACATTGAAGGTTATAGAGCTGGCGAAAAGAAGCTAATCGCAGCAAAGTCTTATTTAATTGATCGATTCTCACCGGCAACAGAGCACATCCTGTTACCAGCTTACAATATGCCGGCGGGTCATATAGTCATTAAGTATTCAGGTAACATGATTACCTCTGAATCCAATGACATTACGTCAAAACGAAAAACACTTAATAAACTCAAGCGCCTATACCAAAAGACATCAGAAAGTTATGACGGTATTGTGATCGACCTGCGCAGAAATACTCCAGGTAATTGGGCTCATACACTAAATTTCCATATTCCCTTTGCATTCTTTGTGATTGATCAGCTACACAAACATAATATTAAAGACCCATATATTTTTATTCTAAGCGAGAACACTCCCTCTTACATAAAAAATATCTTTGCTCTTTTTGAGCTACCGGTTCAGTTTTCAGACAATACTATTTTGGCAAAACAGGTGGAATTTAATCAGGCTCCATTCGATTGCCTGAGAACGCCAGCTATTCATTGGGTACGTGACCTGATCATTCCACAGAAACCTTATCAACAATTGCAGAACGCTACATACGAACTCCCCAAACGGGTTTTTTTATCCCGGCGCAGCAGCCGTAATATAAGCAATGAAGAAGAGGTAGAAAACTTTCTGTTGCAATATAAATTTGAAAAAATCTATCCTGAAGATTTAACCGTGGAACAACAGCTTCAAATTTTTATGAAAGCCGAAGCCATTATTGCGGTACATGGCGCTGCGATAGGCCCTATGATGTACCGATCACCCGTACAAAAGACCTTGAAGCTACTGGAAATTCTTACCCCGGGCCATATGACAAATTATTATCGAGGCATGGCTGATCAGGTCGGCGTTGAGTGGTGCGGTGTCCGTGGACGGTTAAGTCCTGATCACGTATCAAAGGCATATGACTTTTCTACCAGCTTCTTGGAGTATTCACTAACCAGTTTCGAAGTTTGCACACAAAGCCTTCAGGAAGGACTTGAGTTACTGGCGCTAAGCTGATCAGCGCCAGTTTTATTTCCATGCTGACTTCTCTTTCTATTGGCTTCAACATATCCAAGCAATGCACCGGTCATAAGCAGGGTTAGGTGACTCAATGAAGAGTTAGGAATCAAATCCAGCAAATTGAGCGACAACGCAATGCCTATTCCGATAGAAAATGGAGATATGTATCCCCCTCGCTTAGCAACTCGATACATCGCAAAAATTGGGTAGCATAGCAATCCAAAAAACGCGATATAGCCGACCCACCCCTGCTTACCAAAAAACAAAATCCATGTACCGTCTGTAGTGCTGATATCTCTGCCTGTATACGGATCAAAGACTCTGTTTCTGCCATAGCTTCCCCAACCAAATAGAGGCCTCTCATTCGCTTTCGCCAACAGCATATCTTCATTATCAAAGCGGTACTGAAGACTACCTGCCCGCTCTTCACTATATTGCGAAATCCACCCTGTAAGCTTTTCTGTGGGAATCAAGTCCAGGCTACGCACCATAGGAAATATAAAAACGAACAAGGCAATCATGAAGATCAATTGTATTCTTCTCATTTTTCCGAGAAAGAAAATAGCCCATGCTGCAATAACAGCATATATTAATACACTTAATGACTTACTAAGGACGACAATAGCCAGTAAATATAGAGGGATAAGAACCCCGGTTTTATCAACAGGCTTTTCTTTTTGCTTCCATAGTACACTGGCCGATATGACGGATAACAACATAAAGGCCGCTACATATAAACCATGACCCAAAAAAACTACCGGTCGAAATCCCCCTTGCCTGATCTGCTGCCTCCAATCATGGGGGAAAACACCATAAATAATAGAGTGTAGCCTGGGACTCATCTTAATTTCCCAAAGAATAGGAATAGAATAAATAAGACCGGCAATAACCAGATATTTTAATAAGTCTTTATGAGACTGTTCATCACTTAAAAAATTAAAACCAATTAGAAATGGGATCAGCGTTACGAAAACTGCGATTAACATGCCTGGCGTATCTGTTAGAGGAATACCTCTTTTTACAACAGCGCCATAATACAAAGTATCTCCATTTGCCAATGTTGTCAGTATTGGCGCCAACCACAACAATATTACAAACAACTTCCCGACATTAGAGGTCGGTAAAAACCTAAAATTATGATGCCTTCTGAATAACAGGAAAAATGCCACCAAGGGCGGAACATTTTCTTTGGACAAATCAATAAGAGGAAGTGGTATTGTAGTCTTTAGTGGTAAGAGCAGGTACGGAATAAGCAGAAGTAAAACTGCTGCTTGACTAGCTTTAAATTTACTGGCAATAAAAATGGCCATTACAGGCCACAATAACAATACCGCGTATGCAAAGTAATTTGGCATAAGATTCGCCTATATCTACTACAAAAAAACCATCGTTCTCTGTCAACACTCTCATGTGATTGACATAGTATAGTGCTTATTCGACATATGACACAGGGATGTCATGCATGGACCTGATTCCGGCGCTGCACATTTAGTTATCATGTTTCAACATTCGCATGAATCATCCAATAAATGACGCCCTGCTTTTACTTCTAACGAAATATGAGAATTTTTGGAAAAGCATATAAAGACGAATATCAGTAAGGATTAGGACAGGTTTGCCATATTTACAATGATTTCAGCACTTAACCCTGAATGAAATCGATCAATAACCGTCAATCGTCCCTGTCTTGATAGCTCAGTTAACTGCACTGGTGCATCCAGCAGTGCCAGTATAGCATCAACAAATCCATCAGGATTTTTAGGCTCCACCAAAATACCGTCAACATCGCTTTCAATCATTTCCATGGTTCCTGGACTACGAGTAACTATCGTTGGAGTTTGCATAGACAATGCCTCCATAATCGCTACTCCCAGAGGTTCTTTATGGCTGGCCAAACAGAAAAAATGAGCTTCCTGCAATTTGTTAATTACAACTTCTTCCGATACGGACCCCAGGAAGTTAACACGATCCGAAACATTGAGCGAATCACATAATTGCTGTAATTCATCCAGATAGCCAGAAGCATTACTGTTGGAATCCGTTGAGCCACATATATCTAACTGTACATCCAAACCCTCGCGCTGAACCAGTGTGGCAACAACACGAATTAAATCATCATGGCCTTTAATTTTGTTTATTCTTCCGCAACTGACTATTTTAATAAGCTCATTTTTTTGAGGAGGGCGATACTCTTGTGATCTATTAAATTTTTCGACATCCACTCCCATAGGAGCAATACGTAATTCAGGCAGAATTTCTGCTGGTATCAGGCGATGGATTTCTTTCAGCAAATCATTTGTTATGATGATTCCAAAAGCTGCATTTTTCCATTTGTTATGTTGATTTTTTCCGTAATCATGCAGAGGACCATGCAACGTCATGCTATACGAAGGACCACCCAACAGTCTTGAATACATAGCAATGTTTGCAGTATTTGCACAACTATGAACATGGATGTGAGCGATACCATTTTGTTGGGCAAAAGCTTTTAATTCTGCACCCAGAATAATATAGAGTATTTGCCGCAGCTGTTCCTTGAGCGTCAGATCAGAGTTGATAACTGACTTGAGCAGACGAAACCATCTCCTTGGACCGGCAAACAATACATGGCCGACCGCCTTCAATAGTTCACCGGCAGTCAGAGGAAACAAATACTTAGTTTTTTCTGCCGCTTCACTGGCCCATGCATGTCTAGCCAGACCAATACCGGATTTGGGAGCTCTGGTTGATATGATCTGTGTCACCACATTCTTTTTGTTGATCTCAGCAAGCTCTCTCATAAAAAAAGCATGTGTTTGACCTGGGAACTCCGGAATAAATATTCCTAGCTTTTTCAAGACTCACCTCAATTAGGTTGTAACTATATAATGTCCATAAATACTGCATAACCTGCGGATAAATAACAGGCAGACAATTGGTTTCTCAACCCGCCCCCAGAGAGATAACTCAAAAATCTCTGTCAAGATAAACCCACAAATACGTTTGTCTCCAAACACGGATTGTCGCTGTTATATTTCAAGCCACGACTTAATTTGGATGCTGGTTAAAAGGGCTGTTAAACTCTGGTTTTGGTCCTTGATGCACCACCCAGTTGTAAATTTCCATAAGCTGCTCTGTTTTCTTATCCCAGGTCAAATAGTTATGTATAAAAGCGATAGCGGACTCACGCTTGGGAGCCAGTTGTGATTCCGGATCCTTACAAATTGCTTCCAGCTGAGTTCTGAAATTCTGTATCAGATCAGCACGACTTCCCATCTCCACACGATAGCCTGTTGATGAACTGACCAGCTCAGAAGGCCCGGCATAATCAGCAATCACCGGTACAACCCCAAGGGCCATAGATTCAATCACCACCCCACCGCCAAACTCTCGGACACTGGGAAACACGAAAATGTCCGCCTGCACTAATTTTGACTGTAACTCAGTGTTTGGAACGAAACCATGAACGGTAACCCATTGTTCTAACCCTTTATTCTTAACCAACGTTTTAAGGGCTTGCTCTTCCGGACCACTGCCATATATGTCATACGTCATCTGCCCACTTTTACATAGATGCTCCATCGCCTCGATGGCCATATCTGCACCTTTGTATGGTACCAGACGTCCGACAAACGCAGCTTTGATTGGAAGCTTATAATTTGATGTGTTTTTAAGTGAAAAACGGGCCAAATCAACAGCATTTTCTGGCAGATACAACACTTTATCCTTGGCATATTCCGGCATATCATTCTTAGTAGCCATTGACCCAGCAATCAGGCAAGCCGCATTTTTTCTCAATGATCTATAGCCAGGCAAAAGCTTATAGGCACTTCGAATATGACTGAGCCACTCCCGTTCTTTATGCTGCAGGTCTCTAAACTCAGGTGGCCAAGGCACTCCCCCATTTAAAGGCCCCACAACAAACGGGATCCCAAGTTTCTTCAATTTCTTTGCCAAATAACTAGGCGCCGTTGGACTGACAGGAGTAATTCGATGAACAACATCATATGCTCCCTGCTTTAGTTCTTTGCGAAATTTCTTCCAGCAACAATATTCAAAATAAGGGTAAGCGATACTGGCAATAGCGGTAGTGATAGTCCAGCCGAGGCTCTTTCCTCCTCGTAGAAACGTTGAAATCTTATACAGAGGAGCAATCACTTTTTCTGAGTTGATGGCAGTGAACTGCTTTCCTTCCTGCCAACCCGCACGTTCAATAGCTGCCTGATTACGCACCTGGGTCACGAGATGCGCATCACAAACCCGGGAAATTGCAACAGCATGAAACCAACCAATCAGGGGAACACTAGTCCATTCTGGGTTAGCCGCCTCTGCGATTAATAACACTTTCAATTTTTTCTCTGGCATATCAATTCCATTGAGCTTATGTGTTGGGCTTTTCTACGTTAATCAGACTCAATATTAAAGGTGCGAGTAGCTTTAATTTCCTATATTTGATAACTCTTATCCTTTTTAAGACTCAGTTTCAAATAACAGACAACCGTCTTCTCTGGAGTCCAACATAAAATCTTATCTAGCAGATAAATGCTTTGCATCCTGACTATCCTGAATTCCCGATGACAAACACTCATATCCTGTTTTTACTGACACCCATTCGAATATTAATAAGAGGCTATTACAGGGCATCATCACTTACGGCACAATCATATCACCATACAGCCATTCTCGCTGACAACCTCAGAACTGAGTCTTTTTTAACAAACTCAGGTGGATATCCAATCAGTATTCAGACCTCTATTGCCAAATATTTCGACACCCTTCTTTATTGAGCGTTTGAACACTGATGATACCAAAACCATCCTGATAAAAAGAGATTTTGCTCCCCTGATAGAGACCTGAACCACAAACAAGCTACCTTACTGCGAGTATCTTCCCATAACAAAAGGTAAGGAGTATATCCAGGATATCTGACTTTCTTAACTTAACCCTCTGACATAGGCCATCCAATGCAAAGCGGCCCTGTTGGATAATGTGAAATTAATAAGATACTATGTTGGCCAATGGTTTTGCTGGGTTAGCGATTGATAACCCGTTGATGAATCATCTAAACCATAGGGACCAAGTACATGACATGCCCTTATGCTGGCAATGGGGGATCTAGTGCAAATCCAGTAGGAACCGGGCGCAAAAACCGGTCTATGTAGTCATATTATTCTTGCCTGCCTACCGAAATCCAAAAGGCGTGCAGTAATTAGACAATATTTATTGAATACGCTATGTCAAAGCTCACCAATTCCAAGGAATGTTGAAATGGCAAATATTTTTGTCGAAGCTTATTGTTATCATTTTGAAACCTTATATCCCCTCGTTAACAAATTTCACAACAAAGATGACATACTCCTGCATAATAAAGGTGCTAAGGGCAACCTGCTATTTGACGCCATCGAAATCAACAAGCAATCATTTTCACTATTTACACTGATAAAACTGCTCTTTCTTAGAAAGGATATAAAGAACATATATGTAAATACCGTCAGCATGAATTTGTTTGCACGAAACTCAACTGTACTTTTATATAGTCTACAGCTTTTGTTAATTCCCTATATATGCAAATTATTTCGAAAAAAAGTATACGGCATTATTCACGAAGCTGATCAGTTTTATAAAACTGAAACCTACCTCAGTCAACGACACAAGCTTTTCATGCTTGGCTATGGGCAATTCCATATCAAGCTATATAACGGTGTCTATGTACTTTCGCATGAAGTGCAGTCTTACCTGAAAAAATTTGGTGTATCTACGGATCTATTGGATACATCCTCTCTGGCCAATTTCGTCCAAACGTCAGAGATAAACAAAAACCATGATGAAATCCGTTTGGCCTGGATAGGTGCTGTCGATATAAAAAGACGCAACTGGCCAGTCTTGTTGACCCTTTCTAAAGCGCTTCTAGAAAAACACAACATCCGCATAAGTCTGATCTGCGACATCAATGCATGCCAGGGAAACGAACTGATGAGCAAGTTGTCAGAAGCCGGAATTGCCTCCCATTTTGATGTACTGGAATATCGACCTGATGATAATGAACTCCTGTCAACAGTCGCTATTTGCGATGGAATAATTTGTTTTTATGCAGATAACTCCTACGGACAAGTGAAAACGTCTGGAGCAAGACATATTGCCAATGCTTTTGGTAGCCCAATGATTACCTATAACAACATTGAATTTAAACATGAGGGCCATGATGGCAGTGTCCTCAAAAGCGCTGACGATTTAAATGTTGTACTGGAAAGCCTCGTGCTGAGTTACCAGCAAAAAACATCATGCTAACCAGGAGTTCATGTTCATATAGCCTAATAAGAGTCCACTAAGGAGACGAAGACAAAAGCCACGAATATGAACGTTAATTGTTTATAATCCGGCCTGGATCACGTACCATTTGAAGCGTGATCAAATTATGCTTAAGACTTGTCCGGAAGGGCTCCTAAAACTATCTCGATACGCCTTAATTAAGATGAAAACGGATTTATCAAATCTGCAAGATGGACCAAATCTCGCTATCCTCTTAATCACTTCAGGCTCAAAAACAGACCAACCTGAGAGAGCCAATAGGAAACACCTTATCCAGAGAAATGAGACATAGTTTGCATATTTTAATGTGCACCCAAAAGGATACATTGAGTCAATACATTCAGATTTAAGGCCAACCAATGTTAAAGAAGACATTACAGAGAATTCTCGCCAGCATAGGCATTCTGGAACACGTTAGATATCTGAAAGATAAGCAGCATCAAGCCGTCAAGGACTTTGACCAAGTTGTTTCCATCCAAAAACGCAGAACCGTTGAAACTACTGAACGAATTATTGCTGTGCTACCCGCTGCAGCACCACCTGGAGGTCTTGGAGACGAAGCCCTGGTCAAGGGGTTGATTTCATACTATGAACCTCTCGGTTATAAAGTTGTTCCTATAGCCTTCTCCAATAATGATCACTGGGATTATCTACCCAAATCATTAGGAGTACTGCCCCAAAACATATCAGAATGGGAAAATCTGTCTGATTTATTGACGTCTGTTGAATGGCTGTATGTTATTGGCGCAGACGTTATGGATGGTGGTTACGGTATTGCAAACACAGCTAACCGTCTTAAACTGGTAGCAGCGACGAAGGCGCTGGGCATTGGAGCCACAATTACTGGCTTTAGTTTTAATAATCGCTGCCCAAAAATTTTAATCGATCTGTTCAAAAAACTTCCCGATGATACCGCTATCTGCTTAAGGGACCCGGAATCAAAGAAACGCTTTGAAAACCTCGTTAAACGCCAGACTACTCAAGTTGCAGATCTGGCCTTTCACATGAAACCAGCAACAGAAAAAATCCAGGCAAGTAATACATATAAATGGCTGGCAACCAGAAAGCATGAACAAAGTAGAAAGCTTCTCGGGCTTAATCTTTGTCCACACATTGCAGATGATAACTACAGCAAACAAGACCCACAAAGCTTAGCCAATCTAGTAGAACTCTACGAACAAGGTGCCGCCACTTTTCTGGCAAGCCAGAGCCAATACGACATACTGTTAATTCCTCATGATTATAGAGGGATGTTGAGCGATCTAAATCTGTCCCTTATTTTGGCAAATCGCTTACAACGCCAGTTTGGCAAAGACAGAGTTCAGGTCGTGGATGAATGGGTCAATGCAGACGAGATAAAGGCTTTTGCCGCAGAAATGGACATAGTATTCACCGGTCGCATGCATCTGGCTATTGCCAGCATAAGCATGGGCACTCCAGTTGCATGTTTTACTTATCAAAATAAGTTTGAAGGTTTATTTAAACTGGTTGATCTGGATATGACACTATTGGCGTCTGTAAGACAAACCAGCCCGAACGATTTTCACAACATGCTCCTAAACCTGGCAACCAATGCAAAAGATCTACAGCAGAAAATTTTAGTGAGCCGGGAAAAACTGGAAAACCTGTCAAGTCAGAATTTTGCGCACCATATCGGTGAAGCTTAATTGTGACCAACATATAACCAGCAGTAGATTCGAAAAATGCTTAATCAAATACGAACACATCTACAGAAATTAAAACTATCGCTTAAATGCATTTTGTTGGACACCAGACAAAATTACCGTTTTATGAATAGCTGGAAACGAACCGGAGTAGACTACTGGCGATTGTCCTCTGAGCTGATATTTTACTATCATAAAATAGAAAAGGGCCTGTCTTTACCCGGCGAAAAGCGTTTTTTTGGCTCCCCAGCCGCCGTTAAAGTGGTCTCACTGATAAATGAGTGGAAAATATCCGGCTTATCTCAGGATGACCCAATATTTTTGGGTGCCATAGAATCACTGCGAAAATATCTGGAACGATTTCCAGAAAATACCACAGAAGAACAGTCCGCACTCTTTGCGAGCATCAGTGAGTTAACTGAGAATCATTTACCCTGTCATGAACTTTCAACACCTTATCAACCTTCCACCAATGAAATGGAAAAGCCGGATATTGTTTTAAGTGCTTTAGCAAAACAACGGCGTAGCGTTCGTAATTTCAAAGATAAAAAAGTGGATATCGCAATAGTTCGCGAGGCACTACTGATCGCCCAACAAGCTCCCAGCGCTTGTAATCGTCAAGCCACTCGAGTTCATTTGTATGAACAAAGTCCTCTTATGCAGGAGCTTTTAAAACTGCAAAACGGTAACAGAGGTTTTGGTCACAAGATCCCGTTGCTGGCCATTATTACTAGTGAGAGCTCTACCTTTTTTGACTTCACAGAAAGAAATGAACCTTACTTGGATGGTGGATTATTTTTAGGTTTCTTTCTTCTTGGACTTCAAAGCCTGGGACTGTCCAGTTGCTGTTTGAACTGGTGTACCACCCCATGGCATGATAGCGAAGTTAGAAAACTGACAAAAATAGCCCCTAGTGAGAAAATCCTAACATTTTTGGCTATTGGCTATGAAAGTGCAGATTCTGTCGTTCCCAGATCATCGAGACGTAAACTGGACAGTATTGTTTCAACCAATATCTGACGAATCAGAGATCTCACACAAACCTCATAATGGATACTGTCATCAGGGTCGTGAAGTTGCTTGGCATTAAAGCCACTGTACTTTCTGACACTTGATTCGTTTTCGGTATTCTTTAAGAGAAATGTGACAGTATAATTGGTGAGCAGAACATATCACCGCCTCAGAGCATCCTACGGGTAATGACCTGCCACACCGATTTTAAGCTAACAAACCGCACAAACTTTAAATTACTATATTTGTTTGTTTTATATCAGGAAGCCAGAATTGAAATTTCTATCATCTTCCGTTGCAAAACTAAAAGGCTCTACAGTTATTAAGAGTAGCCTCTGGGTTGCATTCGGAGTCTTAGGATCACAAGTCATACGACTGCTCAGCAACTTATTACTCACAAGGCTACTGATACCTGAATACTTCGGCATCATGGCTTTGGTATATGCTGTTACCGGTTTTTTTAACATGGTCTCGGATATTGGTCTGATACCGAGCATCGTCAACACCACCCGGGACAAAGATGATAACTACATGTCCACAGCCTGGACCATACAACTGATACGACAGGTTATCCTTGGAGTGTTAGTTCTCATCGTTGCCTATCCAGTATCTCTTGCGTATAAACAACCAGATCTGTTTCCCCTTCTGATTATTATCTCCTTTACTGTAATTGCGAGCGGTTTTAAATCCACTGCTGTTATTTTGGAACAGAAATATTTGCGGCAAAAAAAACTGGTCATCATGGATATTTCCACCCAAATAATTTCAACGCTGACCATGTTGATTGTCGCTTATATGACCGGTTCTATTTACTCATTGGTAGCCGGCAACATAATAAGCACTCTATTAACTATTTATATCAGCTACCGGTTTTTTTCTCCTCATCACTCATGGTTCAACCTGGACAGTGATGTGACAAAAGAAATTATTCATTTCGGAAAGTGGATATTGCTGGCATCTATCTTTGGTTTCTTCGTAACTCGCGGCAGCCCTGTTGTAATGGGTCTATGGCTCTCCATGAGAGAGTTGGGCATATATACCATTGCAGGTGTTTTGGCGACAGCCCCCGAGCTAATCGCCAACAGCTTATCAGCTAAAATTTTACAGCCACGCTACAGGCAACTTCTGATGGATGGAAATCGCGCAGGCATTCAAAAGCTGCGAACGACTTTCGTCTTGTTATTTCTGCCAGGAGTTGTATTTCTGGCCGCTACTGGGGACTTTATTACCAAGATACTGTATAGCGATGAATACAGGGATGCTGGATGGGTACTACAAATATTAGTAATAGGAAGAATAGGCAATATCTTCAGCACAAGTGGCAGAGCGCTTATTACCAGTATTGGAGATTCGAAGAGCCTGATGTTCAATCAGGGCATTTCAGCATTCATTACAATATCTTTTATGGTATTTGGTGGTTGGTTGGGTGGCTTTCCCGGCGTTGTACTAGCCAACTCCCTCTCTCCATTTATTCATTACATTAACTTAAATTTCAGAATGAGTAAGCATCATTATGCTCAACCTCTAAAAGATGCTCTTTTGATAACATGTACGGTCATCCTGGTGATTGCCATCTGGGAAGTCACCAATGCACCTGCGCTGGAGAACATAAAAGCATTATTTAGTCTAAGCTGAAAAATCAGGAAAGCAGCTCGTGCTTTCCTGAATAAAATTATTTTATCACTTTAAGCCCGGCTGGAGGCACTGGCTTGGAGAGGTTAAACACATTTGAATCATCACACAGAACAGCACCATCAGTACAGAAACCACCTCTAATATATGTATTGATATAATCTGTCGTCAGAAACTTATTCCAAGATCTTTTTGACTGTTTTTTTAGCAAAGAAACAAGATATTCTGTGCTGGTATTACTACTCTGCATCACATCGCTCAAATAGGTTTTAACGGTCCTTTCTGGACTATAGTACTGCCTTAGGACTGCTTTTGAAGTACTGTCTTTAGTATAAGTTCTATAAGCATCAAGACTCAAAGTCGCTTCTCCCTGTCCGGAAAACCAACTATCCTGAGGCATTTCAGAGTAATAGTAGTTATCTTTTAACAAACCAACACCGGGAGAAACAGAGTACTGCAACATACGCCCAGGTCGTTGCGTGTCGGCATTTTTCCCTTGTATTTCATTACCTTCAAAAGTAAATGATGTAATATCTTCATAATCTGTAAACCTCACTAAAACCTGATTACTATAGATATCATAAATAATATTGTTACGAATCACTGTATCAGTCACATGGCCAACGACATCAATGGCATAGTTGTTGTTATTTTGACTATCATATTTACCCCAATGTGCGAAAATATTGTTTTCGACCAAGCCACTTTCCCAGTCTGCAATATCAAGCCCCCATCCCAGATCACGGCCAGTTGGCTGTGTAGTACCCATACTTAGAATCACGTTGTTGGTTACGTATATCTCTCTAAAACGTGGGCCATTGTTCTGATCTTTATTCCCACTCAGACCAATACCAACTTCCCCTTCCAGATATAAGTTATTATCAACAAGTAAATTCCAGGATTTAACCTGGTTGACTCCAGAGGTTGTGTTCGATGTAAATTTACTTCCAATACTTGAGGATCTTAAAAAGAAGTTGTTTCGGATAATTGTATTTCTGGGCTCTACAAAATACATATTGTGATTAAAATATGTAGCCCTGCCTTCTTCATCATTGCTACCCGTGCCCTGCTGATACCAGCCATTGTGGTCAAATACATTTTCTTCGATAAGCGATGACACATTATCTGAATATATTCCCTGGGGGTGCTGCCCTCCTGTGGAATAATTATTGGTAATAAGATTACGCCGAATAACTATGTCGATGACTTCTTTAGAGTCATCCGTGGATTGAAAGTAATTACTTGAATACCAGTCAAACCAGCAATCTTCTATTAATATATGACCAACGACATCCAAACCGCGAAATCCCAGAGCCTGATTTATAGTGTCCCAGTCAAAATCAGGATCTACAACGCCATTCCCATCTTTAT
This sequence comes from Gynuella sp., assembly GCF_050297175.1. NCBI lineage: Bacteria > Pseudomonadati > Pseudomonadota > Gammaproteobacteria > Oceanospirillales > Saccharospirillaceae > Gynuella > Gynuella sp. Next base: position 35,798 of record NZ_JBNKSF010000057.1, read on the forward strand.
CAGGATTACGCTTACTTGCCACAACTCTTATTCCGACCAGCGCAGAATAGGGTGCTCTGTTGAAGTTAAAACCCCAGCCGATACCGGTATCTATTTCCGGTCTGTCTTTTTCAACAGGACCATAAGAAGTAACCACTTGACGCTCACTAACCGAACGCCCGGCCTTGATATCCAGCGGAAAACCTTCCGGTTTGACAAATGTTTCGCCTCTATTGAATAGCAAATAATCCGGGAAACCATCACGTAATTGCGCCATCGCTGCCGAAAGAGAACCGAAAGGTTTTATTGGTCCTTTGGGGTTTTGATAATCCTCTCCTATTTCAGGATCCGCTTTGGAATATACCTTCGCATCTAAGTCGTTGCCATTGACTATAGATACATAAATAAGCCTGGAATCTGTAGAAGGTTTCAGTATAGACCAACCGGCTTCATCCTGAGGAGGTAGGTTAAACTGACTTTCCCATGACACATTCATTTCCACTGCTTCAGCATGGCCATAAAGAAAAAAACCAACCAACAATATTTTAATACTGGTACGAAAAACCTTTAATATCTGAAAATCAATTTTCATTTAACGCCTCCTAACAAGGGCCGTATAAAGCGACAAAAAGTTAGCTGACGTATTAATCTGTTAACAAAATCATACATACACAATTACTTTTACAGACAACTCATACAGTGAAAGCAATTGAACAAACAAAAATACTGCAGATAACAGAAGTCACAGCTACACCCCATATATTCCATTCAAAATATTTGAATAAGCACCAACTTCAGACGCACTCACAAAGCCATAAAGTTAGCACATTAATCGCTATTGTATGAATCAGAGTTTTGCACAGTTGAGATTTCATGCAACACCTCACCGACATGCATACAATTTACTGAAATGGTGAACAGTTTCTCAACTTTTAGCTTGTTGATTACGAGCACCATTCGAAATCAGTTTAGCAGTAGTTTAGGAATTGAAAAAAATATCAGTGTCTAAAAATTCATCCTAAACCAGACAATAATTGGTCGCAGCCGTGATTCTTAGAGAATGATAGGCGTTAAAGCCTTTTAAAGTGCAGGAAAGAAAGATAACTAGTTAACAAAATTATACAATATCAAACCTTTCAGAAACTCCCGAAAGTCTTATCAACTTATGGATATCAGACGGTAAATTACAAAGTTCTAAAACTCTATTTTCTTGCTTAAGAAAGCTTTGAAACAACAGCAAAAGTGCTATGAAAGCACTATCAATATAAGTACATTCCTTAAAATCAACACAAACATCTCCTTCCCTGTTCAAACAAGATACAAACGCTTTCCTAATCTCACTTAAATCAGGGCTACGAATATCCCCCTTAAGCAGAATGATTAGCTTTTCCAAACCCTCCACAGAAACAGAACCTGATTTCCCAAGGGCATCTTTTCTCCTTAACCGGCGATCCAGCAAAGCCAGCGGTATAGCTCGGGTAGTAATGTATGTGAGAAAACGACTGCCATCAGTCCAGTAGCGTTTCCAAAGTGTCGGCTCCTGCAGAATCCGCCAAAGCCATTCCAAGCCGGTTTTTTGAAAGAAAAGAGGCGCTCTCTGTATATGCCCTGCAACAAAATTTATCACAGCTCCTAAATGACTGATCACTGGCGCCTGAAGCTTTTCTCTGTTTTCCTGAATCCATTGCTGGCCCTTTTTTGCACCTAACGCAACAACGATGAAATCTGCTTCAGCATTGTTGATTGTTTCAATGATCTCGGGGCGGCTCATATCCTCGACAGGAACAAAGCCAGGGTCTAAGTAACCACAACTCTCCATACCCTGACTGCTGTCATTGAGCTTTTCATGGGCTGTTTTGGCAATGCCACTCATTCCACCGAAGAAGAACACCTTAACTTTTTTATGTCCGGCTCTTTCTGACAATCTGGAAAAAACATTTGAACCCGCAACACGTTCTATCAATGGAATATTCAGGATTCTGGCCAGCCAGATAATAGGCATGCCGTCTGCAAGACTGAGGTCACTATCAATAACAGATTCAAAGAATGTTTCGTCGCTCTGAGCAGTGACTGCAAAATTTAAGTTCGGCGTGGAAAAAAAGCATTTTTTGCCGGACTGAACAGCAGAATAAATATGGTCACTCGCCTCTTCTAGTGAGACTGCATCAAAAGGCAGTCCAAAGACACACCAAACATTGCGAGTCAGTAGTGGGTGATCCGACCTTACTTCCATACTTACCTTCTAACGACGACCTGATGAAAAAGATGATTTAGCTTCCTGGCATTAGCAGACAACGAAAACTCATTCTGCACAATATGAACAGCCTGTGATGACAATTGCTGGCCCAAAGCCGGCTGCTGTAAAAATTTTTCAACAGCCCCAGCCAATGACTCAGCATCATCAGGCTCTGCCAATAGACCCGTTTCATTATGAATAACCAGCTCCGGAATTCCTGATATTTTGGTTGATATAACCGGAACTCCGGAGAGCATCGCTTCCATCAGGACCACCGGAATGCCGTCCATATCACCATTACTATCCTGTTTACATGGCAAGACAAACAGATCCAGACTGCGCAAAAAGTCTGCAACCTGATCATGAGCAATCGCCCCCAAGAACGTCACATTATCCGCAATACCTAATTGATCAACACGTTGTCTGAAGAAGGCTTCCAGCGGACCGGATCCTGCTATTTGAAGCTCAACAATATGGCCTCGTTGCTTTAACAAACTAATCGCCTCGATCAACGTATCAATCCCTTTCTTTTCAACCAGACGACCAATCACTCCAATGACAGGAGTGGCATGCAACGATTCAGCTCTGGCGGGGGCGAGAAACTGTTCGTCATCGACACCACAACGAACCACCGTCACACGGCTCATATCAGCTCCCTTATCCTTGAGAAAGCGGACATTAAATTCTGAAATAGTCGCAAAAAATGCAGAACGTCGAACCTTTTCCTTTAACAACCAACCACGTTCAAACAGATCGTTCGCATGTGCTGTGACACTGAAGCTGATTCCGGCCAATACTGCAGCATACATGGCCACATCCGTGGGAACATGTGCAAAGTGGACGTGCAGGTGCTGAGCCCGAACCCTTCTTAATTCATCTGCGAGAGCAGCAGCAAAAAAAAACCGATAAGCCAGGCCCAGTGCCCCCCGGGTCAACAGCCTCAAGCTGATCATATCTTTGATAAGCGTGCCAAAACCCTTGATATAGGCACCGGGATAAGTCAGCAATAGACGCAAATGCGCTATGGCAACCTTGGTTTTAGTCCGTTCATACAGGTAACGCGTGACTGACTTCAGATCTTGTACTGCTGACTCACTAGCCTCTGCTTTAGGGCGGTGTATGGAAAACGGTACAACCTCCGTCCCAAGATGTTGCAGGCAAAGAATTTCGTTATAGACAAATGTTGCGGACAGCGCGGGAATTTCTGGCGCCAAATATGCAATCTTCACTGATAGCTCCGGATCACGAGTGTGTGGCATTCCATACGGCTTCCTGCTGACGATTCAACGCCTCGGTGGCAGCAGCCTTACCTTTAAACAGGCACTGAGTTTGATACTCGCGAATAAACTGCACCAGCTCTTTGTCTGCAAACCGGGGTTGATTCTGAAGCATGCTCTTCACGTATCCCCACCACATTGCCAAACCACCAATCAGATAAGGTGGGTGAAAAACCCTAAAAACAGACGATGCCGTCATATACATCAGACCGGTACCCATGAAATATTGGCCAAAACCATGGCGCATCCGACCGGTAAAGATGCCTTTTTGACTTGACCCCATAGGCCGCAGATGTATAAACCGAAGATCAGAATCATCCCAGCTGACAGCGATCCAACCTAACTGCCGGCACTTGTGACAATCGATACCATCCCACATTACCTGCCTGACGAACCCACCAATTTCTTCAAAACAACTGCGACGATAGAATTTAGTCATACCAACTGACATTTCATCACCGCACTTTTCGCTCACAAGCTCTCCGGTTTTCTGGTCACGAAAGTATGCTTTGCCACTGCAGGTACCAATACGAGGATTGGCCTTCATACGTTCAATCAAAATTTCGAAATAACGCGGCGGCAGATCCAGATCCAGATCGAACTTACATACATAGTCAAACTGGCTGACATCAATCTGATCGTAACCATGATAAAACGCCTCAATGACACCAGGCCCCACACTTCTATGACCACGGTCATGGCGAGTGATAACTTTGATGAAAGAGTGTTTGTCAGCATATTGCTGCAAAATAACGGGAGTTTCATCGGTAGATCCATCATCAACAATGACCCATAGATCTGGCTGGACCGTCTGTGCAACAACACTGTCCAAAGTCATGCGCATGTAATCTGCTTCATTTCTGCAGGGGGAAACCAGTAAATACGACATGTTTTAATCCATTCAATTATTTGTATTCAATTAAAGTACCGCGACGTCCCTTAATCCGGTTGAGCACATAACGCCAGATGCCTGTTAGTTGCGGAAATTTTCCGACCACATTGGACACGGCATACCAAAAGGCCTGTTTCAGGTTTGTCATTTTCGAACGATAACGCACGCTCAAACGTATTATCTGAAAGGGATATAGCAAAAACAGCACCAGCATCCAAGGAGACATAATCGTCAGCAACAGAATCATCAACGGCAACACCATTGCCCAGACAACAATACTGCGGATCTCGCTCTGCCGGTATTTTTCGGCTTTCCGGCCATGTATGGAAAACCCCTCAGCATAAGCATAACCAGCTCGCTGAGCTCTTTTCCACCATTGTTCAAATCGGGTCATAGCTGCATCATGAAGGGTCATTTCTGCGTCAATCCGACTGATTTTCCAGCCTTTCTCCCGCATTCTCAGACACATTTCCGGCTCTTCGCCGGCAATTAGGTCGTCCCGATAGCCATTGACCATCTGATAAGCGCTCACCCTGATCAGCGCATCGCCACCACAGGCCTTCGCATCACCAATTGGAGTATCCCACTCCACATCGCACAACAGGTTATAGACACTCTGTTGTGGATAACGCTCCCGACGACGGCCACAAACAACAGCGTAGTCAGAATGCTCAGCCAAAAAGTTAGCCGCCAGCTCTACCCAGTCAGATTGTAACTCGCAGTCACCATCGACAAACTGAATAAAACGTAGATCGGACTGCACCTGCAATAGCTTTAAGGCTCCCGCATTACGGGCACGGGCAGCGGTAAACGGAACGCTCATATCCAGGCTAACGACAGAGACTCCAAGACCTTCAGCCATCACAACACTGCTGTCTGTTGACCCGGAATCCACATAGACAACAACCTTCACTTGTCCCAACAGACTATTCAAACATTGCCTAAGACGGTCACCTTCATTACGCCCAATGACAACAGCCCCACAGGTCTGGCCCATAAGCCCGGCTACCTTGATGTCATCGGTTTGTCGGGTATCAGTAGCAGTCATTATTGCGTCATTCCAAGCATGTTACGATGGGACAAATATCAGCGGTTCAGCTATAGCAACCTGCTTAAAGTTGTCACAGGAGATTTGTCTGCCAAACCAGCTGCCCAAAATTTGCAGATCCTGATCAAATGCTTCTATCAACTTCTGTTGATGAACGGCATCAATCACCGGACGTTCACGCATGGTCAGGCTACCTTTAATACGATCCCGCAGACTCTGAGGAACAAGCTTCTGGCGCAAAAATGCCATCATTCTGGACTCAACCAGTAGGCCGTATCCTGGAAACGGCCGTATCCTTTGCTGCGATACATTTTGTGATGGCAGCGTGTCATGCCAGGCCACTGGTTTCAAATAGCCAATGAATTCAGCAACCCTCTCCAGCTCAGATTGAGGATTAGCCCTGATAGCCTCGGTGAATGTAACCAGAATATTTTCCTTCCCATATGCCTCTATGTAAGGCTGCAGCTGCTTTGCATAACAACTGTAAGCTATCAACTCATAGTATTGATCGATGGCTTTGTTAATATCACAACTGATTACTCGCTGTGACCATTGATGAATGTAGTGTGAAATCAGCCGATCAATCGGGTGGCGCATAACATAAATCAGCTTGGGGGAAGCCAGACGCTTTTTCATTCTCTCTATAGTCAGAGGATGATCCGGTAGTTTGGTATAGTGGGTACTGGACTCACCACACAGATCAGAGGCTTCAGCCCCTTCAAACAGACTGTCATACCACTCTTCTCCACGGGCATACTGCTCGTCATCGCTGAAATAATTGGGCTCTTTGGGGGTAGACATAAAAATGCCCGGCTGTTGAGCCAATTGTGCATGCAGTGTACTGGTGGCGCTTTTCATTGCCCCAATTAAGATAAAGTCAGGTTTTGTCATAGTCGTCCGGATGAACATAAGATCTGAGGGGGTTAGTAAAATTAACCCAGATATCTCGCCACTGTTTTTCAATGACGTCCCTTGGCTTATGGGGCATGATGAGTCTACGAGACTGGGAAATCAAAGTACCCAATATCCATAATATGTTGGCGGCTAACAACCCGCTCCTGCCATACAGCTGGTAGAAAAACCGTGTTCTGGACTCATAAAAATAGCGCGGCAGGCGTTTTCTCTTATGAGCTTGAGACTTAACAGGAGAACTGCCACCACGCAAATGAACCACATGAGCATCTGGTACATTCAGTACTTTCCAGCCGGACATCGCAGCCCGATAACAAAATTCTGAATCCTCAAAATACATGAAGTAGCCTTCATCCATCAGTCCAATATTTTCAAAGACTTCGGCTTTAATCATGACACATGCAAAGCTGGTCCAATGATAATGAGCCTGTTCTGCCCTAACCTTATGAGCAACAACGAAATTTTTCAGCAAGTGACTGACAATACCTGTACGGGCAGCATTAATAAGCTCACTGACTGGAGAGTGAAAGCGAAAGCAACTTTCCTGGGGAGAGGCATCTGGCCATTCAAGCCGGGGACTGATCAAACCTGCATGAGGGTCTTGTTTGGCTGCTGACAGCAAGGCCTTAAAAGCGTTTTTCCGCACCAGGGTGTCACTATTAAGCAGGAGATAATACTTTGCCTTAACCGCCTTAATGCCAAGATTGTTACCTGCAGAAAAGCCACCATTCTCCGTTGAGGGAATGACCTCAATCTGAGCATGCAAATGCTGATCTTCGATCCATCTGCCAATTTCCTCGCAAGAACCATCGTTCGAACAGTTGTCCACAACAATAACCTTGCTGTCGATATCGGCCAATTCAGGCATACAGCTTTTTAGACAATCGATGACCATTGCCGGTGTTTTGTAGTTCACGATAACAATCGCTAAAACGATCATTTTGACAAACTGTTTATATGATGACTAAAAGTACTAAACAGGTGGTTTGGGTGTATTTTACAAAGCAGAATCCATACCGGTCTCATAGTTCAGAGGCCCTTCCTTATTCGTGAGAAATAAACAAGATTAAGCAAAACATATTTAACTTACAAGAATTGACTGACAGTAATACGACTGACTGTGAATAGTGATACCAAGTTAGCAAAATTCTGATGTAAAAGTGTCAGACTTTTTTACAGTTAAAATTAAAAATGACATTACAGCTAACTACTTTGTCTGATTACTTGATAATGAGTTCCAATTCAGTCAATTGGCTTTTATGGTACAACACGCTTTATGATTGTACTTGGCAACGCAGTTTATTTAACATTGGATCGCCAATGCGTCAGGAATCAAATAGTGTCATCCTGTTCCAGGTCAAAATTCAAGCGCCCAACATGATGCTTCACTTGTAACAAAGGACTCCATATGAATTTCAATGCTGATCGACAAATACTGGGAATTGTTGCGAAAAGCTCAGTCAGCTATGTAAAAAGTGTTTTTGACGCGTTTTCTCAAGGTACCGTGGTCGTAAATTTACGGAGTGAAAGCGACAGCGAGCGCTGTGAAATGTTAGGAATTTCAGAGATCCTGGTACCCGAAGACGACACTGGTTGGGTCAATGATCTGGAATATCCGGATACTCATGGGCAACCACAGGATATCGCACAGGTATTATTTACGTCCGGAACAGAAGGAAAGCCTAAGGCTATCATGCTATCTTATGGTGCCCTGGCAAACACCACCCAGCGTCTGTGCTCCATCATGGAAATAGACAGCACCATCAGGGAGTATATTGGTGTTCCGGTTAACTATTCCTTTGGCTTTGGTCGCTGTCGTGTTGTCAGCCAGGCCGGCGGCAAATTCTATATTCCTCCTAATGGCTTTAACCCATCTGAAATTGCAGAAATGCTTCAACGGGATGAGATCAATGCCATTTCCGCAGTACCTACCTTGTGGCGAGTGTTACTTCAGTCCAGAGAGTTGTTTCATGGTGTTGGCAAAAAGGTCCGCTGGATAGAAATAGGTAGCCAGTATATGAGTCGCTCCGAAAAAGAGCAGCTTAAATTACTTTTCCCTGAGGCCAAGATAGTACAACACTACGGTCTGACAGAAGCCTCACGCAGCAGCTTTCTGAAAATACATGAAACAGCAGGCGCTGAGTTAGAATCTGTCGGAAAAGTTTACGATGGCGTAGAAATATCTATCAACGACAATGGACAAATCCGAATTCGTGGCCCCCATTTGGCAACTGGGCAAATCATGAATGCACAGGAACAATCACTGGTAGACGAACATGGCTGGTTTACCACCAGCGATAAAGGACATGTCGATGGTGGCTATATTTATTATGAAGGAAGAGCAGATGACCTTATCAATTGCGGTGGAGTGAAATTATCTCCCGAAGTATTGGAGCAAGGTATTCTTGCTGGTCTGAAGATTCGTCAGGGTATTGCGATCAGTAAAATTCCTGACCCGTTAAGGGGAGAACAACCTCTTGTTTCATATTTGTCTGATATAAATGCAGACCAACTAAAAACCATAGCCATAGAAGTCATGTTGAAACATGGCTTTAATGCAGGAAAATCACTAAAAATTATGTCTTGCGAATCCTTTCCGTTTACTGATACCGGAAAGATACAACGTAAAAAACTAGCAGAGCAATATCAAGCCTTGGAATCCAAGGATTCCAGCTTTCACAAAACAGATAGCAATCCCGAAGACTCCCTCGCCAACAAATTGATCAGCATCTGGGAAAATGTTCTAAAAATCAGTCCGATCAGCGTTAATGACAGCTTCTTTGATCTTGGCGGTGACTCTCTATCAGCGATTACCGTGACTATGAGAATGGAAAAAGCCGGTATTCCCAAAGATATTTGCCGGAAAATTTTTGAAGGCTTAACAATTGCTCAGATCTCAGAGGGACTGAATAATAGTGGTCTGAAAAAAGACGATACGCTTCAAAGCACAAATACCCCGTCTCGCAAGATTCCTTTGGCTGCAGGTAGCCGGGCACTCAACATGGTTCGTGGGCTACTTGTGCTGCTAAATATTTCAGCTCATTGGATGCCAGGTGTTATCGAGCGCTTACCAAATATATTTAGTCATATTAATAAATATCTTGCCCCTCTCTATAGCTCGGGGACTCCAGGTTTCGCGATTGTCTTTGGAGCCGGAATTGGCTTTTTCTTTTTACCCCGCTATCAAAAAAATCCGCATTCCGTAACCTCTGTTGCGCTACGAAATGCTTTATTATTAGGTGGAGGGATTGCTATTTACGCGCTCCTAAATATTGCTGCAGGTCTCGCAAATGGATTGGACGTAAATGGTATGTTTATATCTAATGCCTTTTGGAGCGTGCTGACCTACTATTTTTTTGCGGTATTAAGTATCCCCTTGTGGTTAAAGGCACTAACCCGACAACAAAATTTTGGTCTTTCATGCCTGGCTGCTGCCACACTCTTTTACTCCATTCACTTGTTGATAGATGCACAAAACATCGCTCCATCCTCCAATCCTTTGATTCAACCTTTCGTATTGTTGTTAACTGCCAAGTATAACTACTTTGAGATGTCTACCGGGGTCATGCTTGGCGCTGCTGCTGGGAACTGGATTAGAGAAACTATTATACAGAAAGGTAGCTTAAAGCTGTTTGGCATATCCGGAGTACTATTGGCGCTATGGTCCATTATTCTATCTTACGAGTTAAACCAGCTTTCACTTTGGTTTATCTGGCCTAAAGGGATGTTTTTATGGACTTGGCCGTTTTATTTAGGCGTGTCCATTCTTGCCATTACCGGCGTATACCGATATGCAACCAGCCTTCACACTCAAGGTTGGTTTGATATTCTGATCAAAATCCTGGTAGCTGTTGGAGGGTTGGCTTTTCCAATTTTTATTGCTCATGAGTTGGTCATGCCAATAAAGAATCTATTGATCTCTATAGGTATTCCAGGAGCACTACCGATTGTTATCATTTTATTTTTCTGTTCCGTTGGTTACATGGTTCATCGAATGTATAGAATTCAATTTGGCGGAAACCTTGAACCAGCTTGAAGACAATTATAGTACGTTCAAAACGATATAATTAAGAAGCCCGGCATTAACACTGAAAAGGGAAATTATAGATACTCCGTCTCAGTAATAATGAAACCTTCGATTTTTCATTAATTTGATAAACCGGCATTAAAAATGAGAGCATTTAGTACAAATTAGTCAGTCTTATGTTTCGGGGCACCATACTCAAAGGCGAATATTTGTCTTGTAATATTTGACCTTATCGTCAGAAAAGAAGAAGCGATGGAAGCTTTATTTTTGTGATAAACGTGCAAACACTATTTAGATCTTCAGTTGTATAATTTTGCACACAAATGGCGTAGACCAACAACCAAAACTGCTGGGCATGTTACGGTGTTCATTTCTACGCCAAATATCAGAAGTCATTACTCATCTGAGCTAATGTAATTGCCATACTCTATAATACGGGTTTCTAAACATTGGGCCCAAACCGCATTTGAGGTGGAGTATTTTTTATATTTGTAGTCGGTGGTAATCGTTTTTATTTTTATCGCAGGCAGCATGTTCACAGCTACAGTAGGGATTTTGCTGTATTTAAGCTAAGACTATTTTACTAGGAAACGAGCTTTGGTTCATTCAAGAAAAACTCGACTGCTACAGAGACGAAACTCATTATCAACAATGTTTCAATCCCTGATAGATGGATTGATTATTGTGGTCCTGCTATATCTGATTGCAGTGACAAACCGGGGATACTTCACCAGCGTTGATTTGCTGTTTGGCCTGACTCTACTGATCACAATGGCCTTCTTCTATGATTTGCTCGGTGTATACCGACGGCACTCCAGTGCATCGGGAAAGGTGTTGTCTCTGGCAAAATCCTGGGGGCTGACGTTTATGGTTCTGCTCAGCATTATTTATCTGCTGCAAAATCAGATTCAGATCTCCCACGCATATTCTCAGGTAATCATTTTTCAGTTGTTTTTTTACGGTTTCATTGGTCAAGTCATTGCTCATTTGGGGTTCAGAGCGTTTCATGTGCGAACTCGTAAGGCCTCTACAGCAAAAAGTATCGTTGTAGGGACGGGACAACTTGCTTTTTATGTTCATGAGCGCATCAACCAAAACCCCTGGATTCCAGAGAGAGTCGTCGGTTTGATCTCCACTCCAGCGGAACCAGGCGATAATCTCTCTGAAGACGAGCAAAAGAAAGTTATCGGCAAGTTGGAAGATATCGAGCAGATTGTAAGACAGAACGATATACGAAGTGTGTATTTTGCTGTGTCACTGGAATCATCTCCAATGATTAAGGATGTGTATTTCAAGCTGCTGGACCTCAACGTCGATATACATTGGGCGCCCAATATTTTTGCACTACAGCTGATTAATCACAGCGTCAAAGAATTCGCTGGCATTCCAATTTTGACTCTGTCTGAGACCCCGCTACTGGGAACGCACTACTTGATGAAGGAGATAGAAGACAAGATCCTTGCAGTGGTCGCTATTATTCTCGCCGCCCCGATTCTTATCGGCACTGCAATCGCCGTAAAGATCAATTCTCCCGGACCAATCATCTTTAAACAAAGTCGTACAGGTTGGGATGGCAAAGAGTTTATGATCTGGAAGTTTAGAAGCATGTATGTGAACCAACCGGATCCAGGTCAAGTCAGGCAGGCAACCAAAGACGACCCTAGAGTTACCAAGGTAGGAAAGTTCATACGCAGAACCAGTATTGACGAACTGCCTCAGATTTTCAACGTGCTGTTTGGCTCAATGTCCATGGTAGGACCACGGCCACATGCGGTGCAGCATAATCAGGAATACTCTGCCATGATCACGTCTTATCTAAGTCGTCATCGGATTAAACCGGGTATTACCGGACTCGCCCAGGTTCGGGGCTTCCGCGGCGAGACAGAGGATCTGGAGCTGATGCGCAAGCGTGTAGAGCATGATCTGGAGTATATCAACAACTGGTCAGTTGCTATGGACATCTACATCTTGGTGAAAACGGTGTTTACGCTGTTTAATGACCGGGCCTACTAAATAACGTAATCAGCGCCAAGACACTTTTTTGTTCAACCCGGCATAGAACATCGCCGGGTCGATATACACGGGATACTCGTGTTTAGAGAACGGCCATCATTTGTTAAAAACTGATCTCATATTTCTTGCTGAGATCATAGAGGGTCGGACGGGTCACTCCCAACAACTTAGCAGCCGAGCTGACATTACCATTAGTCAGGCTGAGAGCTTCAAGAATAGCGCTGCGCTCAGCACGCATGCGTACGTCTTTCAGAATCAGACTTTTGGTTCCATTTATTCTCAAACCAAGATCATCAGCGGTCACTTGCTTCCCTTCTGCCATAATGACTGCACGCTTTATCTTATTTTCCAGCTCACGAATATTACCTGGCCAATCGTAGTTATTAATCGCATGGATGGCATCTTCGGTAAAACCATTCACATTCAGGTTATTGGCAGTCACATAACGATTCAGGAAGTAGCGCGCCAACAATGCTTTATCAGCGTCACGCTCACTCAATCTGGGCAAATGCAACACCATTTCAGTAATACGATAAAAGAGATCTTCCCGAAAAGTACCTTCTTTTACCATCTCATCCAGATTCTTATTGGTTGCACAGATAACTCTGACATTAATAGGTATTTCTCGCCGTCCACCGACTCGTTCAATCACTCGTTCCTGTAGAAATCGCAGTAGTTTCGCCTGCAAAGAGAGAGGCATATCACCAATCTCATCCAAAAACAGCGTCCCTTTATTGGCAGACTCAAACTTGCCCTCAGTTTGTTTCACGGCTCCCGTGAACGCTCCTTTTTCATAACCAAACAGCTCACTTTCCATCAGGTTTTCAGGCACAGCTGCACAATTAATCGCTACGAAGCGTTTATCGGCCCGATCACTTTTACTATGGATCGCACGAGCCATTACTTCTTTACCTGTACCACTTTCACCCAAAATAGTGCAGGTGACATCCGATGGTGCTATACGCTCTGCCATACGGCAAACACGTAGCATTTCCGGATCACTGGTAATAACGCCATCCATTCCATAGGACATGTCATTAAGCAGGCTGCGGTTCTTCTGCTCCAAACCATATATTTTATAGGCACGATCGACGACAAAATTGAGAGTGTCGATATTGATCGGCTTGTTGTAGAAATCATAAGCACCATTACCAATCGCCCGGATAGCATTTTCGTGCTGGTTTTTACCTGTCAGTACAATGATTTTAGTTTCCGGGTAGATTGATAAGATATCAGCAATACATAGCATTCCCTCAGATACACCATCTTCATCTGGAGGTAGCCCCAGGTCCTGCAAGACCACTTTAGGTTCATATTGGCGAACCATATTCACCGCATCTGTTCGATTGGCTGCAATCAACACAGAATAATCTTCAAAGCTCCATTTAAACTGGCTTTGTAATCCGGCATCATCTTCTACAATTAACAGATATCTGGCTTCGCTCATAGTTGACTCATTCGGTTGTGGTTACTTTGCCTTTCAAGCGGATTGTGAAGGTGGTGCCTTTGCCGGGAGTACTCTCGACATCCAGGTGACCATCCAGCTGGTTGACATACTGCTTTGTCAGATAGGCTCCCAGCCCCATCCCTTGGCCGATCTTGGTCGTTTCAAATGGGCGGAACAGTTTGTTATCGATAAACTCCTGAGTCATTCCTTTACCATTATCCTCAATCAATATTGTGGCCCACTCCAATTCATTATCAACGTTCATGGTGACATTCACAAATCCATTATCGTCAGTCGAATCCTGTGCGTTTTTAATCAAGTGCGACAGTGCCATGGTCAATTTTTCTTTATCTGCGACAATCTTCAGATCATCACCATCAACCTTTAGCGCAGGTTCCGGCAAATACTTCAAATTACGCTCAACAGCAGTCAGCAATACCTGTATCAGGGATATTTCCAGGCTGGACTCATTTTCCTCATGCTGTAGTTTATCAAGCAGATTGGTCATCCTCTGGACCGAGTTTTCCACAGTCATGATCATATCGTCGATAAACGCTGGATTGGATTTGTGTTTTTCGGCGTTTTTCAATAACAACGCCTGCTGTGCAATCACATTGTTCAAGTCATGCACAATGAAAGCCGTGAAGCGGGTAAACGCTGTAAGTTGGGAGTTTTCCTTGAGCACCACATCCTGCTGATAGAGCTTGATATAGTTTGCTACCTGACGACCTATTGTTTTTAGCAGATCCAGATCTTCCCAGGTGACATTGGTAATAAATGCCGGTTGAGTGAGCAGACAAAAACCTACCAGCTCATTGGACGACAGATATGGGACAATGATCCAGGCTTCACGAATTTGAAAAATACTTTTGGGGATCTGATGTAATAATAGATCCTGACGATTATTCACTTTCCCCGATAGCGTAAAAACCCAGTCTTTTTCATACATGGTCTGCAGGAATTTTTCATCCTTGGTAAACCTGGGCAAGTCTTTCAGCGAAGTTCCAATATTGGTATAAGCCGGTTCAAAGCGATTATTATTAAGCACCCAGATCACTCCAGCCGGCGACCGAAACACTGAAGACAACAGCTCAAACGAAACTTTTTCATATGATCCCTTCCCGGATTCCGAACTGGAGAGTCGATCAATAACTTTGATCCATTCCTTACGATAGTCATATTTATGACCAAACAAGTGACGGTTTATCGATTCATAAAAACGTGATCTGACTGTACCGGAAAGATATAGCGATAAAATAATAATTAAGGAACCTGAACATCCCAGTGAATAGAAAACCAGTCCCCAAGATGTATTGGTCAGCTCGATGTAATATCCAGCAAGGATCAGGATCAGGATCAGGAAGCCAATTAACGCCAGAGACGAAGAGTAGAAAATCGATTCATTCGAAAAGGAAATCTTTGAACTCTCACCCGCACTGCCCCGAAATAATGCTACAGCACTGGCAATCAGGGTTAGCATGACGACAGCAATTGCACCTCTGGCCTGAAGATTTACCACACTAATGTGTCCGACCAGTGCGGAGTGCGTAAACATATATATGTCGAACGAAAACATTACCGCGAGAATCATGGCCAAAATTTTATTCAGCCGACTCTTTCTGGACGCTTTATATAGCTGTTCTGCACCCAGAACCGCAATAATGTTAGAAAAAATGAGCAACAATGCTGTCACTATGTTGCCATAGTTTGGAAACCAAGTACGGGCAAACGTGATCAATACCCATGCAAGAGTGGATAACAATAGTATGGGCAGATAAATTTTATGAACCAACAAGCTGCCCAGACTGGGGCTCAACAATCGCAGAATTACAAAGGTCCATACCAGATTTCTCGCCAGCTCCAGAGAAAGCCTGACTTGTGTATCCCAGATATTAAGACTGTAGATCTGCACAATTCCAAACAGCCAGACAGCTGTCATAGCACAGGCCATGGCTAGATATAGGTATATCCTGTCTTTGAACGAATACACTAAAAAGATGCACAACAGGAACACTGCTAAACCATCAGCAAAACCATAAGCGACAACTGAAATAGAGTTGGCCTGCATAGGTCATCCTTGGCAATTATGAATTTAGGAAGAATATTATAGTTATCTTTATTTAAACAAAGCCTCTGTAGGCTCACAAGGGAAATATGTCGCTAGCCGATATTCCGGTGATCATGATAAGACCTTACAGGTATAGCTCGCATCACCGACGCAGAGAAACTTCGGTTGTTTAATGCTTGGATAACTTTGTATAAAGTCTTCTAAGACTTTCATCTATTGAACCGGATTCTTTACCGCCACAGACTTCACTCGCTCTAGCCTGCCACACAGATATTTTTTCAGGCATAAAAAAAGCAGCGATATTTCGCTGCTTTTTTATGACCATAAACTGGTTATTTATGCTTGGCTCGCATTTCTTCCAATACCTTGATCTGACCAACAGCTTTGGCAAGCTTGATGGCAATTTGGGCAAATTGCTCATCCGCCTGATGTTGAGCCAGTTCTTTCTCGGCAGCTTGTTTTGCTTCCAAAGCCTGTGCTTCATCAATATCGCTGGCCCGTAAAGCGGTATCCGCCAGAACCGTAACAATATTAGGTTGTACTTCCAGGTACCCACCAGAGACGTAGACAACTTCCACCTCTCCGTTTTGTTTGGTAATACGAACAGGACCAGGAACCAGTGAAGTCAGCAAGGGAGCATGACCGGGCATAATACCCAGCTCACCCATAACCCCTCTGGCTTGCAGAGATGATACGAGACCAGAAAAGATCTGGTCGTGAGCACTCACGATGTCACAGTGGACAGTGATAGCCATGATTTACCTCCGCTTAAGCTTTGCTACGTTTGGCGTAAGCTTCCAGAACTTCTTCAATGCCACCTTTCATATAGAAATCCTGCTCAGGAATATGATCATATTCCCCTTTCAGAATACCTGAGAAGCCGGCAATGGTGTCTTTCAGTGAAACATAACGACCTGGTGATCCTGTAAATACCTCTGCCACATGGAAAGGCTGGGACAGGAAGCGCTGTATCTTACGTGCACGGGCAACCAACAACTTGTCATCTTCTGACAATTCGTCCATACCCAGAATCGCAATAATATCTTTCAGTTCGTTATAACGCTGTAGGGTCGCCTGAACTTCACGAGCTATATCATAGTGCTCCTGACCAATAACCAGAGGATCCAACTGACGGGAAGTGGAGTCCAGCGGGTTAACCGCAGGATAAATACCCAATGCAGCAATATTACGATCCAGTACCACTGTCGCATCCAAGTGTGCAAATGTGGTGGCTGGGGATGGGTCAGTCAAGTCATCCGCAGGTACATATACGGCCTGCACAGATGTAATGGAACCCACTTTGGTAGACGTAATACGTTCCTGCAGTACTCCCATCTCTTCTGCCAGAGTTGGCTGATAACCTACCGCAGAAGGCATACGACCCAACAGGGCTGATACTTCTGTTCCTGCCAGCGTATAACGATAGATATTGTCCACGAAGAACAGAACATCACGGCCTTCATCACGGAATTTCTCCGCCATGGTCAAACCTGTCAGAGCCACTCGAAGTCTGTTTCCAGGTGGTTCGTTCATCTGACCATATACCATGGCCACTTTGGATTCTGCCAGATTATCCAGACGAATAACTTTGGCTTCAGACATTTCGTGATAGAAGTCGTTACCTTCACGAGTCCGCTCACCCACACCGGCGAATACGGACAAACCACTGTGTTCTGTCGCAATGTTATTGATCAGTTCGAGCATGTTAACGGTTTTACCAACACCCGCTCCACCGAACAGACCCACTTTACCACCCTTGGCAAACGGGCAAATAAGGTCAATCACCTTAATACCGGTTTCCAGGATTTCAGTGTTATGTGCCTGTTCCGCATAGCTCGGTGCCTTGCGATGAATAACAGAACGTTCTGTTTCACCAATCGGACCACGCTCGTCAATAGGATTACCCAGAACATCCATAATACGTCCCAGGGTTTCTTTTCCAACAGGCACTGCGATCGCTTTACCGGTATTGCTGACTGCAACACCACGTTTTACGCCATCGGATGCACCCATGGCAATGGTACGAACCACACCATCACCCAGCTGCTGTTGAACCTCAAGAGTGAGTTCATAACCTTCAACAGTCAGCGCATCGTATACTTTTGGTACCGAATCACGCGGGAATTCCACGTCAATCACGGCGCCAATGATCTGTACGATCTTTCCGCTACTCATGATTTGTGTCCTCTAAAAATCCGCAAAAATAAGCTTAAAAATCAGTTAATAACCCTATACAGCTGCAGCACCGCCAACGATCTCGGAAATTTCCTGAGTAATCGCGGCTTGCCTGGCTTTGTTGTAAACCAGCTGCAACTGTTTGATCAGGTCACCAGCGTTATCGGTGGCGGCTTTCATCGCCATCATTCGCGCTGCCTGTTCACAGGCGGCATTCTCGATAACTGCCTGATAAACCTGAGACTCAAGGTAACGGGCTATCAAACCATCCAGTAATTCCCGCGCATCGGGCTCATACATATAGTCCCAGATGTGTTTACGCATGTTGTCATCATCTTCTGCTTCAAGTGGCAGTAGCTGACGCAACACCGGAGTCTGAGTCATGGTGTTCACAAACTCGTTGTACACCAGAATCAAGCGGTCAATTTCGCCTTTGGCATATTTGTCCAACATGATCTTGACACCTCCGATCAGGTCTCCAACTTCGGGCTGATCCCCCAAGTGGCCTATATTAGCAACCACTGAAGTACCTATACCGCTGAAGTAACCTGCACCCTTGGCACCCACAGCACATACTTCCACACCAATGGATTTATGCGCCCATGCCTGCATGTCGAGAACCACTTTCTTGAAAGCGTTGATATTGAGGCCTCCACAGAGTCCTCTATCAGTGGATACGATGATGTATCCCACTTTCTTGATTTCCCGCTCCTGCATATACAATGGGTGATATTCAGGGTTTGCGTTTGCCAGGTGACCAATTACATTTCTGATTTTGTCAGAGTAAGGTTTACTGGCTTTCATCCGATCCTGAGCTTTACGCATTTTACTGGTCGCCACCATTTCCATGGCGTTGGTAATTTTCTGCGTATTTTTAATGCTTCCGATCTGAGAGCGAATCTCTTTTCCGGCTGCCATATCTATTCCTCAGCTTGGATCATGCTGTGCCAGGCACAGCACCTTCAGATTACCAGGATTGAGTTTCTACAAACTTATCCAGTGCGGCTTTCAGCTTGGCAACGACATCGTCATTGAAAGCTCCTGTCTCAACCATTTCCTTCATGAAATCCCCATGCTCAGCATGCAGATATGAATGAAGGGCACTTTCAAAGTCGCCCACTTTATGGGGCTCAACATCTTTCAGGTAACCATTGTTAGCCGCGAAAATAGATGTCGCCATTTCAGCAATAGACATAGGTGCATATTGCCGTTGCTTCATCAATTCGGTGACACGGATACCGTGGTTAAGCTGAGCTTTGGTGGCCTCATCCAGGTCTGAAGCAAACTGAGCAAACGCAGCCAGTTCACGATACTGTGCAAGCGCAGTACGAATACCACCAGACAGCTTGGACATCAGCTTGGTTTGAGCGGCACCACCAACCCGGGAAACCGAAATACCTGCGTTCATTGCCGGGCGAATACCCGAGTTGAACAAGTTGGTTTCAAGGAAGATCTGACCATCGGTAATTGAAATTACGTTGGTTGGTACGAATGCGGATACGTCACCTGCCTGGGTTTCAATGATCGGCAATGCGGTCAGAGAACCGGTTTTACCTTTCACTTCACCATTCGTGAAAGCTTCAACGTAATCTGCATTAACCCTTGCAGCACGTTCCAGCAAACGAGAGTGCAAATAGAACACATCACCCGGATACGCTTCACGACCTGGTGGACGACGGAGCAGCAGGGAGATCTGACGATATGCCACAGCCTGTTTAGACAGGTCATCATAGATAATCAGGGCATCTTCACCGCGATCACGGAAGTATTCTCCCATGGTGCAGCCAGAATAAGGCGCCAGAAACTGCATTGAAGCAGGTTCAGAAGCTGATGCTGCAACCACCACTGTGTGGGCCATGGCATCATGCTCTTCCAGTTTGCGCACCACGTTGGCAATCGTCGATTGTTTCTGACCAATTGCAACGTAGATACACTTAATACCTTTGCCTTTCTGGTTGATAATAGCATCCACTGCCAGAGCGGTTTTACCAGTCTGACGGTCACCAATAATCAACTCACGTTGACCACGGCCAATCGGAACCATAGCGTCCACGGCCTTATAACCAGTTTGCACAGGTTGGTCGACGGATTGGCGGGCAATAACACCAGGGGCAACTTTCTCAATGGCATCTGTCATTGAGGCATTGATGTCACCCTTACCATCAATCGGATTACCCAGAGCGTCCACAACCCGGCCAAGCATTTCTGTTCCAATCGGCACTTCCAGGATCCGACCAGTACATTTGGCTTTCTGGCCCTCTTGGATTCCCAGATAGTCACCAAGGACTACGGCACCAACAGAGTCACGCTCAAGGTTAAGGGCCATACCATAAAGGCCCCCTTCAAATTCAATCATCTCACCATACATAACGTCGGCAAGACCATGAATACGTACGATACCATCAGTCACGGAAACGATAGTACCTTCATTTTTTGCTTCAGATGCGACATCAACGCCTTCGATGCGCTTTCTGATAATTTCGCTAATTTCTGAAGGATTCAGTTGCTGCATGCCTGCTTCCTCTTAGGAATACATTGCTTCGGCCAGCTTCGCGAGCTTGCCAGTCACAGAGCCGTCGATAACCATATCGTTGGTTCGAATAATGACACCACCGATAATCGAGTTATCCACTGAAGTGACTAACTTCACGTCACGACCCAATTTAGTTGTCAGTTTCTCAGTCAGAGATTTTTCCTGATCTGCGGTCAACTCAAACGCGCTAGCCACCTGTACTTCAACACTTTTTTCCAGTTCGGCTTTAAGCTCCTCGAACAGTGCCGCTATTTCAGGACACAATTCCAAGCGTCTGTTTTCAGCCAGAGCTGTAATCAGTGTTGAGATGACCTTCGCTTCTTCTCCGCAAACATCCTGTATCACCTGTGCTTTCTGACTGGCAGTCAGGGATGGATTGGAGATCAGTTCAAGGACTTTTTCCTGCTGAGTAACTGCACTGAGTATTGCCAGCGATTCAGACCATTGTTCAAGTGTTTTGGCCGCTTGAGCCGCCTCAAATGCCGCTTTGGCATAGGGACGAGCCAGTGTATTTACTTCAGCCATGGCACCTCCCCTTAGAGTTCCGCTGCTAATTTTTCAAGCAGTTCGCTATGTTTCTTGGCATCAACAGAGGATTGCAAAATCTTCTGTGCGCCAGACAAAGCAAGTTCGGAGACCCGTTGGCGTAGTTCTTCACGTGCCCGGATGGCTTCCTGCTCAATTTCGGCTTCGGCAGATTTGCGAATACGCTCTGCTTCCTGCTGAGCCTCTTTTTGAGCCTCAGCAACAATCTGTGCTGAACGTTTATTCGCCTGATCAACAATAGTGGCGGCCTGTTCTTTGGCTTCACGTAGTTGCTGGGCAGCTCTTTCTTGAGCCAGCTCAAGATCTTTTGCTGCACGATCTGCAGCATTCAGACCTTCGGCAATCTTCGCCTGGCGTGCGTCCATGGCCTTCACAAGCGGAGGCCATACAAACTTGGCACAAAACCAGACAAATACCGCAAACGACAGGAGCTGACCAATCAGTGTCAGATTAATGTTCACGGCTATACCTCACGGATTCGGTTAAACAAAATAATGTCTTGCTCCGAATGGAGATTAGCCAGCCATACCCGGAGCAACGGCGAAAATCAGGTACATGGCAATACCAACACCGATCATAGGAATCGCGTCAACCAGACCAACAGCCAGGAAGAAACGACCTTGCAGCATAGGACCTAGTTCCGGTTGGCGAGCAACACCTTCAAGTAACTTGCCACCTAAAACACCCATACCAATTGCGGCACCCAAAGCGCCCAGGCCGATCATGATTGCAGCTGCAATAAAAGTCAGAGCCATTTTTCTCTCTCCTAAGTTAGAAAATTAAAGTTTAAGTTTCCGAAGTTCAAAGGTTTCAAAGACACGTTGAGCCTCTGCCAAAGCAGAAGACCAGACATGTCTAGTGATCTTCATGAGCCATGCTCAAATAGACAATGGTCAATACCATAAAGATGAACGCCTGCAGCGTAATCACCAGAATATGGAATATGGCCCAGCCTAACTGCAGAGCACCTGCAATCACTCCCAGCACAAGACCCGCGCTGTACATGATTGCAATCAAGATAAAAATCATTTCACCTGCATACATATTCCCGAACAACCGCAGTCCCAGCGAAAAAGGTTTGGCAATTAGCGAAACCAGCTCAAGGAAAAGATTGATTGGGACAAAGATGGTTTGTACGACAGGATTTTTTGAAGAAAACGGCTGTAGGGTCAGCTCTTTTACAAAACCGATTCCCTTAACTTTGATGCCGTAAAAAATCATTAGAATGAACACACCAAGAGCCATACCAAGCGTTGCATTGGGGTCTGTGGAGGGAACAATTTTCTGATAGGCATGGGCGCCAAAAATCTTTTGTACGATATAGGGAATCAAATCGACCGGTAACAGGTCCATCAGGTTCATCAGGAAAACCCAGGCAAAGATAGTCAATGCCAACGGAGCAATCAGTGGATTACGACCATGGAAACCATCTTTCACTTGGTTATTAATAAAATCCACACACATTTCCACGAAATTCTGAAAACCGGAGGGGGCCTCCATAGTGATTTTGCCTGCCGCTCTTTTGAACAACCACAAAAACACAGCTGCCAGAATGATGGACCACATCATAGTATCCACGTGAATTGCCCAAAACCCCATCTCGGTTGCCTCTTGAGCATTGTGAGCAAAGCCCCAATGCCCGTCATGATGCATACCAAATACGAGATTGGTTAAGTGGTGCTGAATATATTCAGTCGAAGTTTGAGTGCCACTCGCCATTTGTTTCTCATTCCTCAGTTTACCGCATTTGCGGTCGATTAATTAAAATCGGATACCACATCAGTGAGCTCAACTGGAAAACCATATACCCCAAAAACAGGGCCCATAGATTCACATCAGTTGAAAACCTGAATATAAGTGCAAACAGACAGGCGGTAAGGACCAGCTTGCCGAGAACACTTTGATTGGTGATTTTTACAGCCTTACGGATATTTCTTGCGCCTATATAGCGAAATGCCCGTAATGCAAAATACGTTTGGGGGATAATATGTGCCGCCGCTCCCAGCACAAATGCCAAGGCAATACTTCTATTAAAAACCCCAACTGCTGCAAAACATAAAAGCAAGAAACAACACTGAACCAGTGTCACTCGCAGCAATGGTGGTCTCGGAATGGATGATGTTAATTGTTCTGACCTTTCATCCCAGGGCTTAAAATGACTCACTCCATCCCCTACTTTAGGTTACTCACCTGTTTTTACTGAAAATCTCAGTCCCCCAAAAACAGGTTGTTCCTGACTCAAAAGCCGCGAAAGTATAGGGGGTTGCTCAAAGATGATCAATAAAGCCAAAGGTCTAACTGGCAATTATTGTTTGTGTTACGTAAAAACAGGCTACAAGACTGCATTTTGACGGCGTTAACAAGCATTGTAAATACTCGCATAGCACCATCACTTGTTGCTCTTTTATCATTATTTATCCAGGAAAATGACTGTTCATCAATCAACCTGCATCAGACCGAAATAATAGAAAATATTCTCACATTAATAGTTGCAAGCCTGCATTTTTATATATACTGTATATATATACAGTATATTATGAGCAGGGGGTATCTGAAATGAATACATTTCGAACCAACTCCGGTTTACCTGACGTGATCGATGCATTTCACGAGGCATTACGGTGTTATGGAGACCCGGAGTGTTATAACTGGTCTCACCCAGCAGTATACAAGGCAGCATGTTTGACCGGCTTTGCTGATTTGCGAAACCAGCCCCCTCTCGCCTCTCTGGAGAGCTTCAAACGACATTATGAGGAAATAAAGAGGCAGGTTTTGGCGGAACTCAGTGATCCACACCACAATCCTCTTCTTGAGATTGAGCGACTGTCCCGCGCCCTGAATATAGAACCCTTTCTGCTGTATTATCTAACAAAGCCAAAAGGAACATCGATTCGCCGCTATCTTCGCCATCGCTGTATCAGCCAACTGGCGAAGCAGAACATAAACTATCCACTACCACAATAACCTCATACCCGTTGAACCGCACAGAGGGAATTATCGAGGTATCTGATAGTGGGATTGTTCCAGCAGATCCACACCACAATCCAAGTTTTCGAGCCAATTCAGCATACTATTGATGGCCGGGCCTTCAAATCTTGCCCCATGCTGAGGAACAATCATATTAACCTCAAGGTCACGAACCATGTTAACCCAAAGGCGACAAGCTTTATTGGACGTCATATAGCGTTGATGAAATGTCCGCATATATTGAGTGTGGCCATCAAAGTCATGGGTCACGGCACTGCTAGCATTACCTCCTCCCACAGAAGCACCAATATCACCGCTGAAGAGAATTTTCGAAACTGGGTCATAAAAGCTGAAATTACCAACCGAATGAAGAAAGTGAGCCGGTAAAACCATAAATGGTTGACGTCCAATTTTTATACGGCCACCTCGGTCATCAACAGCAAGGATACGCTTGTCGATATCAGTATTATTGCGACTGGTCACATAGCTGGAGGCCAGATGAGGCAAGAATCTCTGCCATAGTTTGCTTACCACCACTTTTGCCGGCGTATGGATCAACCACCGGGGAAGAGAAGAAATAATGTCCGGATCCTGATGACTGGCAAGCACATAATCGACATGGTCCAAAGAAACGAGTTTTGATAACTCAATCGTCAACGGAGTGTATGTAAGCTCTCCTCCAGGGTCGAGCACGGCACAACGATCATGATCAACAATTAGAAACTGATTAGCCTGGACCCCGGACCCTTTAACCAAATCGCTGAACAATATGACTTTATGTTGATTATTATTGTAGAGGATGGTCGCCATATGCTTTGCCCATAATTCTCTATAGATCCGACCAGCTTAGAGGGCAACGAAAATGAATGCAAATACCATGTCCCCGGCTCCTGAAAAGCATATATTCACGCATTAATCAGTATCGCCATAATCCATTTGCATATACAGGTTGTAACGATGATATAACCATCGCAGACAGGGTTAGGCATCCTAAAAAGCCCAAACTCCAGCGAATATAATAACTAATCTGGTTTACCGCACATCCAGCAAACTGCATTTAAGACCAAGTTACCTTAATGAGAAACTGGTACACATTCTGGCTTACCTGGCACCACAATGCTTCTTCCTGATTACGCTTGGCTCGCTGGTCACAGTCTTTATAAGAGATATGAACAACCTCAAAATATTCTCAGCCGGCGTGCGGCCATTCAAAATCTATCGCCACTGGCAGATGATCAGATACCGGATGGTCCAATGCATTCAGATGATGGACCTTTATATGGTTCGACAATACGATGTGATCCAAGGCCTTGGTAGGTTTCCAGCTGGGGTAAGTTCTGGTGTGAAGCGGAACATAAAGAGGAAGGCTGGATAGCGCCGGATGAGCCACCAACTTTTCCGCACGAACATTGAGATCCCCCATAAGAATGAAGTTTGCACGATCACAGACCAGATCGCGAATATAGCTTAGCTGTTGATTCTGATCCCTTTTCCCCAAAGCAAGATGCACCATAATGATTGTCAACGGTGACTCCACTTGCCCCATGACCAGCTCTATAGCACCACGCCCTGGTATTTTGCCTGGCAACTCATGTTGCACTACCTTAATTGGCTTATGCTTGCACAGGACGCCGTTACTATGCTGCGCCAGTGGACCAAAGTTGCGGTTGCATTGTTGATACCAGTAAGGGTGATGGGCTTTTTCTGCAAGGTATTCGATCTGATTGATAAAACCGGAGCGGAAACTGCCACCATCGACTTCCTGAAGCGCGACCAAATCAAAATTTTTAAGCAGGGCAGAAATGGAATCGAGGTTCTTCAAGCGGGCAGAAGAAGGCAGAATGTGTTGCCAAGCTCGTGTTATATAGTGGTGATAGTGCTCAGTGCGGATACCTACCTGAACATTATAACTCAACATTCGCAAATGGTTGGCGGGCCTGGCCTCATAGTAGAGTGCCGGATTTTCTGGAAAATGTAATTGATGACTACGACGCATCGAAAATCTCCTGGCAGTATCAAATCTAACCTACCAGGAGAAGTATAACCATTAACTCTCAGAGCGTTCTTTTTCGATTAAAAAATTCACCACGTCAATCATACCCACATTAGAGCCGGCGGTTTCACCAGTTACCAGATATTTGCCGGCAACAACCATACTTGGTGTACCCATAATACCCGACCCTTTAGTCAGCATTTCAGCCTGTTTCAGCTTGGTATTCACGCCAAAAGACTCTGCGGTTTTAAGAAACTTCTCTTTATCTACACCGAGTTTTGCATAGATGTTCGCAAAATCTTCTACTGTTCTAGCAGGTGCTTTGTTTACGAATATCGCATTAAAGACATCTTCATGGGCTGTCTTGGCAACACCCAGTAGTTCAGCCGCATAGTAAGACTTAACCATTGGAATCCAATGTGAAAAAGGTGTGGCTACCGGTTCATACTGTACGTCATCAGCCAGAGTAGGGATCCATTCCTGTAAAGCTGGTTCGAGGTGATAGCAGTGTGGACAGGTATAGGAAAAGAACTCCCAGACAACAATTTTTTTTCCAGGTTCCAAAGCAACAGATATAGGGTTGGGCAGAAGTTTATAGTGTTTTCCCTCAATATACTTGTCGGCTGCCAGAGCATGGCCTGTGAACAGTATTGCAGCTGCCATGACAAACAGTTTCAGAAAGCGCATCTTTTTCTCCAAAGGTTGATGTGGACCATGCCTATCTTGCATGGTAGTAAATGAACATAGGTGTAACTATTGTCGGGTTTTGAAAACAAAAAAAGCGGCATCAGCCGCTTTTTCATTATCTTTGCGCCCTAGCCTTCATCAGTATAAACCCGATATATAACTGGCCAGAGCATCAATTTCAAAGTCTTTTAACCGGAATGCGACGTCACGCATCATTTTGGTATCGCCGTCATTCGTACGGGCTTCTGCAACCTGAGCCCCTGTATGACGATAACCTTCCCGGAATTTCTTCAACTGAGCCACAATATAGGCGGGGTTCTGACCAGCAAGCCTTGGAAATACAGCAACCGGGTTACCCATACCTGTCGGAGTATGACAGGCAGCGCAGGCAGTTACGCCCGTGTCGATATTCCCTCCCATGAACAGAGACTGGCCCAGTTTTACCTGTTTCGGATCAGCCTGGCCTGTGGGACCATTCAAAGAAGAGAAGAATGCTGCCAGATCCTGCAGGTCCTGATCACTCAACGGCGCAACAATTGCCGCCATTTCGTTAATCACGCGAGCACCTGACTTAACATCACGCAGCTGTTTCAATAAATAAGCTTCGCCCTGCCCCGCCAATGATGGATAATTGGGAATCGCTGCAATACCATCCGGGCCATGACAGGCGATGCAGGTTGCAGACTGGGAAAGTGCCTTGCCGGCCTCAATGTCTCCTGCGGCGCTGGCGGCTCCAGACAGCACCAGGGACAGAAATAGGAAAGAGATGAGCTGTTTTTTCATTGGATTTCCTGATTTTGTGAATTTTATCAGCATGGCCAAGGTAGTTTCCGGGGTGGCCAGTAGGTTTTTGAAAAACGCTCTACATTGCTTCAGTAGCGTACAATTCGGGCAAAAAACACGGATCCAAGATGATCTGAATATCATGTTTCAGCCTTTTTGTGCGTGTACTCGCTGCAATGCAACACGTCTCAATTCCTACCAGGGCTCACAGGCCCTTTGCAAACTGGCGCCGCATTATAGTAAATAAGCTCCCGCAAAGAGAAGACAGCATAAAAAATATGTCTAATTTTAAAGCAATTAATTTTCATTCCGCCCGCTTCTTAAAAAGCGCGGCTCGTCTTGATCAATGTCCAGAGGACACTGGCGCAGAGGTTGCCTTCGCCGGGCGGTCCAATGCCGGTAAATCCAGTGCCCTGAACACACTGACCCGTCAAAATAAACTGGCCAGGACCAGTAAAACTCCCGGACGGACACAATTAATCAACTTCTTTGTCCTGAATGACCCGGCCTTTCGTATCGTTGATCTACCAGGATATGGCTTTGCCAAAGTATCCAAAGAAACCAAACGGGACTGGGATTACCACCTTGAACAATACCTGCAGGAACGGAAATCTTTGCAAGGCCTGATTCTGTTAATGGATATCCGCCACCCGTTGACAGAGTTCGATCAGGAGATGGTGGAATGGGCCTACGAATCAGGACTGCCTTGTCACATCCTGTTAACCAAGGCAGACAAACTTAAGTTTGGCGCCGCAAAGACCCAACTGCTCAAAGTGCAGAAAGAACTGACGCGTCATCGAGAGCTGGTTACAGTCCAACTGTTTTCTTCACTGAAAAAGCAGGGTATTGATGAACTGTCTGAGTTGCTGAATCAATGGCTCGTCCCTAACGAGCCATCAGATCCGTAAGCACCGTTGTCAGATCACTGAGCTTATGAGGTGGTCTGAATATTCCAACAAACTGGCCCTCCGGATTGAGAATAGCCATATTGTCGCTGTGATCAACGAAATACACATCATCATCGCCACCTGGTGCCCGGCTGAATAAATTGTTCAACTGACGGGCCAGATTGGCGATGACTGACTCGTCACCACTCAAAGCCTTAAATGTCGGGTTAAAATAACCGATATAGCTTTTCAATAGCTCAGGCGTGTCACGTTCCGGATCAACCGTTACCATATATACCTGCGGCATCGGTTTCTGCTGCTCTTTTAACTGCTTGGCCACTTGTCCCAACAACATCATATTAGTCGGACAGATATCCGGACAATTGGTGTAGCCAAAGTTAACAAGTGACCAATGGCCTTTGAAATCATTTGCGACAAACGTCTGGCCATCCTGGTCCAGCAATTGAAAAGGCTGAATGTTTCTGGGGCTGGCAAACATCACTGCGTTCATCGATTTAAGTTGATCGTCATTCAATGTCTGGCTACGTGAATACAACCAGAACTGCAAGCCAAAGATACCAACGACAATAACAGCCAAAGAGACGACTGTATTACGAATACTTTTATTCAAATGACCTCCCATGAAGAAATAGATTTTGTATAGGCACCTCTGAAAAATGGCCTATTTTCGCGCAGGACCTGGTCAGCTCCATCCGGAGGCGACACGCCCATTCAAATCCTCATTTACACCAGTAAACGGTGGTTTTGCGAGCGGTGCTTCCTAACCTGCATCAAAACTATTCCTATTTTTAGAGCCCCAACAGGTTACAACATAACTGGAAGGTAATGATCTATCAAAAGCACCAGAAACAACAGCATCAAATAGGTAATCGAATATTTGAAAGTCTTAAAAGCAGCATAGTCGCGACTTTGCCGATACAACCACCAGCTCCATTGCAAGAAGCGGGCATTGAGTAATACCACCCCTAACAGATAGACCAATCCCGTCAACCGGGCAGCAAAGGGCAATAAAGTAACTCCCGTTAGAATCAGGGTGTACAACAAGATATGCAGACGAGTATAGGCCCCACCGTGAGTCACCGGCAACATTGGAATTTCGGCTTTGGCATACTCTTTCTCACGATGTACTGCCAATGCCCAGAAATGAGGAGGGGTCCAGGCAAAAATGATCAGCACCAATACCATGGGAAATGCGTCTACCGAATTAGTGACGGCAGTCCAGCCTAATAACGGCGGAGCCGCTCCCGCCAGTCCACCAATGACAATATTTTGCGGGGTCGCCCGTTTCAGAAATCCCGTATATATAAACGCATAACCAATCAGTGACGCAAAGGTCAACCAAGCTGTCAGCGCATTAATGAACAATATCAGCAGCAACATGCCAGAAGCGGTCAACAAAGCGGCGAACAAAGCCGCCTGCATCACCGATACCCGGCCTTCTGCGACCGGACGTTTACGGGTGCGCGCCATGATTTGATCAATACGGGAATCAACCAGATGATTAATGGCCGCTCCTCCCGCAGCAACCAGTGCAATACCGGCATTGCCAATAATCAACACGTGCAGACTCAACCAACCATCTGCCGCCAGCAGCATGCCTACCACAGAGGTAAGAATCATCAGAGCTACAACCTTAGGTTTGGTCAGCTCCAAGTAGTCTCGCCATATCGCTTGACGATGCTGGATAATTGCTACAGCCATGTTTTACCTCCTGAAATAAACGATAATTTACCGTTACCAATGTGGCGACCAACACCGCCCCAACAACGTTGTGGGCAACTGCAACCGGTAGTGGCAATACAAAGACAACATTACTGATACCCAATAGAATCTGGCCCGACACCACCGTAACAAGCACCCCGGCCAGCACAGCCAGACGCTGTTGCCATAACCGCCAGGCCAGCCAATAACAGGCAAGCCCCACCAGCACAGCTCCCAGACGATGACTCCAATGGATGGCGATGCGACCCTCCGCATGCAAAGCGCCACCGAGATAATTCGGACCAATGTGCTGAAATATATTGAAGCCATGACTGAAATCGGCCTGCGGCCACCAGTCATCGCCATAACACAAAGGGAAATCTGAGCAGGCCAGCGCGGCATAATTGGAGGTGGTCCAGCCTCCCAGCATGACCTGGAAAATGGCCAATCCCAACGCGATCATTGCAATCTTTCTGGGTAAATTTATCTGACTGTGGGAGCCGGATTGCCAGCCGGATAACCTTAATGTCAGCAGCCACAGCAGACAGAAAGTGGTAAAACCGCCAAGTAGATGAGCAGTCACCACTTGGGGCCATAATTTTAATGTAACGGTCCACATCCCAAAAAAACCCTGTAGAACCACAAACAACAATAACAACACCGGTAACTTGACCGGTTGATCATCCAGCCGACGGAAATAAATACAAACAACCGTCAAGGCGATGATCAACACCCCCAGACCTGAAGCAAGATAACGATGTACCATTTCCGGCCAGGTTTTACTGAGGTCCACCGGCATGTCAGGATAACTCTGGTTGGCCTTCGCAATCGCCGTATCTGACGTAGGCGCCCAAAAATGACCATAACAACCCGGCCAATCCGGACACCCCAGTCCAGCATCAGACAAGCGGGTAAAAGCTCCCAGTGCAACCACCGCAAGTGCAAACGCAGTGGCAAACAAAGCAAGTCTGAAACCGGGTCGCACATTAGCTAAACGAGTCATGGCACTAACCTATGGTAGACAGCTTCAACAGTTTTTTAAGATCACTGGTCACCTGCTTGCCATTGTGCTCAGCAGTGTAATAGAGCATGACATTGCCCAACGGATCAGCAATCATCAGATAAGCGCTTTTTACCGGGTCACCTTGCAACTGGCCATGTACAAAAGCATCAAGCTGCCCCTGATCAACCCTTAACGTCTGATAACCTCCGATCTCATTGACCCTGGCAGGAGGCTCAACCTGAGTGGTAACCAATAATCGTTGCACCCGGGGCATATACTTCCCCAGTGCTACATGGATCTGCCGGGTCCAGTAAAGCCATTCATGGGTTCTGCCATCTGCTGCACCATCATCAAATAGAATCAATTGCCAATGACCCTGAAGTCGCTGATAGTCCTGTGGCAACAGATCCTTAAGCTGCAGTACCGGCGACAACAGGTTTCCCTGATTATTTCTTTCACCAGGATTCATCAACCCAGTCTGATACATCACTGTTGCTACAACCAGCACTAGCACCGGTAGCATCAGGATTAACGAGGCCGTCAGGCGAGAACGGGTATTTGCTATTTGAGCAGATGTTTCAATACTGGGATTCACGGGATTCCTCGACTGGATGCTTAAAACCAAGTTTTAAATATAACAACACCAACGTCAGCGCCAGAGCAAACCATTGCACGGCATAACCAAAGTGTCGGGCAGGTGGAATGGAGCTAGGTTGCCAAATATGAGTCAGTACGTAGGGCTGGGCGTCATTCAATTGGATCAATTCCGGGAAAACACGATAGCGGTCAGCACCGGGTAGCAAGCGCCGGTAGCCGGTTGACACTTTCGTCATAGGATCGGATTCCTGCCAGCTCACCCGACGCACAGTGCCTTGCCATTCGATAGTCCTTGGCAAATGGCCAATCTCAGGAAGCAAGCGACGATCAGGGTTTCCAGCAATCCACCCCAAACTAACCCAGGCATAATCAAAGCTACCCTCCGAAAGACGCACAGGCACAACGACTTCATAACCAGCCTGACCACGAGAGGTACGGTTATCAACCAGATAGTGCCATTGAGCCAGAGGTTCACCTCTGACTACAACCTGAGAAAACAACTCACAGCAATCCTTGTTCAACGATACCGGTGCACTACTCAACAGCACCTGATAATGTTGTAAAAGCTGTGATTTCCAAGAAGCTCTGCTAAGCTGCCAGAAACCCAGGACAACCGTCAGTGGCAAAAAAATAACGACAAAAATCGTCATTGCTCTGCCTGGTTGAAAAGATTTTTCTGAAGTCGTTGCCGTTATCATTCACACACTAATTTGTTGCTGATTTATGTGGTTGAAAATACTGATCATTTTCTTAATCGTGTTGATGCTGTTCTCACTTAGCGGCGCACTCTACACTCTGTTCCGGTTTCCTAACGATTCCAAAACCATGGTCTATTTATTAACGGTACGCATATGTCTGGCTGTGTTGATCGTATGTCTTTTGATGTTCGGTTATTTCTCAGGCCAACTGAACATGGCCGCACCTTGGTCCGGCCACTACTGACACCCGCGCATTAAATCCAGTACACAAACACAAACAAACAGATCCATACCACGTCAACAAAGTGCCAGTACCATGCAGCCGCCTGAAAACCGAAATGATCGTTGGGTTTGAAGTGCCCTTTAAGACTACGTATAAACATCATCAGCAACATGAACGTGCCAATCGTGACATGAGCACCATGAAAACCCGTTAACATAAAAAAGGTCGTACCGTAGATACCGGAATGCAACGTCAGACCAAGTTCAGTGTAGGCTTCATGATATTCAGTTGCCTGGAAATACAGAAATACACATCCCAGTAACACGGTTAACCCCAGCCAGATATTCAACTGCTGTCGTTTTTGAGCAATCAGTGCATGGTGTGCGATGGTTACCGTGACACTGGAGCTGATCAGAATAATGGTGTTCCAAAGCGGTAAACCCATGGCGTGGATCACGCCTTCAGGCGGGGTAAACACAGCATTGTTGGGGTTCTCCAGCATGGGCCAGTTAAAGGTAAAATCTTTACCAAAATAACTGAGACTGTCACCAAACTCACCGCCAAGCCACGGACCATTCAAAGCTCGTACATAAAACAATGCACCGAAAAACGCTGCGAAGAACATTACCTCGGAAAAAATAAACCACCCCATGCCCCACACATACGAGCGCTTGAGCTGATCACTGTTCAAGCCGGCAAGGTTTTCTCCAATGACTTTGGAAAACCAGTTGAACATGGTAAATGCCAGACATAATGCACCCAGCATAAAAATAGTTGCCGTACCACCGTTGAGCCATCGTCCAGCACCATAGACTGATAAGAACATCGAAAATGCCATGAGCACAGGCATGCGACTCTGGGCCGGAACAAAATACTTTTCATAGGTTGACGTATTAGCCATTGAGGTCTCCATTATGATTCTTGTTATATTTTCAAACCTTCAGGCGACAGCATGTTCTGCCTTATAAAAATAACCGACGTAATTTACGTACCTTCGTTGGCTGCCATTTGAGTGACATCAAACATGGTATAAGACAGAGTAATCGTGTCGATAAAGTCCGGTGCATCCAGATCCACCAGAAACCTGACACCCATTTCTTTTTCTTCTCCCGCTTCAAGTGGTTGCTGGCTGAAACAGAAACACTCTGTTTTATGGAAATAGTTAGTCGCTTCAAAAGGGCTGACACTGGGCACAGCCTGACCAACCATGTCTTTACCGGAATTATTCCGTGCCTTAAAAAAAACAGTCACTGGTTCTCCGGGATGAACTTCCACGGAGACAGTTTCCGGATAAAAATCCCACGGCATACCTTCATTGTTGTGGCTCAGAAACTGCACCTTGATGACACGTTGAGCATCGACTTGTTGTGACGTTTGGGTATAAGGACCACCGGTCCTGCCGGTAATACCGGTCAAATTACACAACAGGTTATACATAGGCACGAGACCCACAAAGAGAAAGATAATCATCCCTACCACAACTCCAAGCAGGATGACCACCACGCGGGTATGGCTTTCGGGTTTATCGGCTGTTGTTCCCATCTGTTCCCTCAATCCACTTTTGGTGGTGTGGTGAAGGTGTGATACGGCGCTGGCGAAGGTACAGTCCACTCCAGACCTTCCGCCCCTTCCCAGGGTTTGGCGGGTGCTTTTTTACCCGAAAAAACACACTTGAAGACTACCAGCAAAAATACCAACTGACTGATGCCAAACAGGAAAGCTCCCATACTGGAAATCATGTTGAAATCCGCAAACTGCAGATTGTAGTCAGGAATCCTTCGGGGCATGCCGGCCAAGCCAATAAAATGCTGCGGAAAAAACGTAATGTTGACTCCGATAAACGACAACCAGAAATGCACTTTCCCAAGTGTTTCGTCGTACATGTGACCAGTCCATTTTGGTAACCAGTAATACGTGGCAGCCATGATCGAAAATACCGCTCCAGGCACCAACACATAATGGAAGTGGGCAACAACAAAATAGGTATCGTGATATTGAAAATCAGCAGGAGCGATTGCCAGCATCAATCCCGAAAAGCCACCGATGGTAAACAGAATCACGAACGCACAGGCAAACAACATAGGTGTCTCAAACGTCATCGAGCCACGAAACATGGTAGCCACCCAGTTGAAGACCTTCACCCCCGTGGGAACCGCGATCAACATCGTCGCATACATGAAAAACAACTCACCCACCAGCGGAATACCGACCGTAAACATGTGATGAGCCCAAACAATAAAAGACAGGAATGCAATGGACGCAGTGGCATACACCATCGAGGTATAACCAAACAAAGGTTTACGGGCGAATGCCGGAATAATTGCAGACACCACTCCAAAGGCTGGCAGGATCATGATGTACACTTCTGGATGCCCAAAAAACCAGAACACATGTTGGAACAGAACAGGAGAGCCTCCTCCAGCCGCATTAAAAAATGAAGTCCCGAAGTGGATATCCATCAACATCATGGTCACCACACCGGCGAGTACCGGCATCACGGCAATAAGCAGATAGGCGGTAATCAACCAAGTCCAGACAAACAGGGGCATTTTCATAAACGTCATGCCCGGCGCGCGCAGGTTAAAGATGGTTGCGATGATATTGATTGCGCCCATAATCGAAGATGCGCCCATAATGTGAATGGCAAAGATAAAATACGTCACACTCGGCGGTGCATAAGTAGTAGATAAGGGCGCATAGAAGGTCCAGCCAAAGTTAGGAGCCCCGCCTTCCATAAACAACGTACTGGCCAACATGGCAAAAGCAAACGGCAGGATCCAGAAACTCAGGTTATTCATGCGGGGCAAAGCCATATCCGGTGCACCGATCATCATCGGGATCATCCAGTTAGCCAGGCCGACAAAGGCTGGCATGACTGCACCAAACACCATAATCAGGCCATGCATGGTAGTCATCTGATTAAAAAATTCCGGTTGAACCAATTGCAAACCCGGCTGAAATAACTCAGCACGGATGACCAACGCAAATGTTCCACCAAGCAAAAACATGGAAAAACTGAACCACAAGTACAACGTGCCGATGTCTTTATGGTTGGTGGTAAATAACCAACGGGTCAGGCCCTTGGCCGGACCGTGGTGCTCTTCATGATGATCATGTTCATGGCTGATCGCAGTCATGGTTCACTCCTATTGTCCGGACTTAAATTTAACGATATCCAGGGGTGCAACCATATCCCCCATGTTGTTACCCC
Source organism: Gynuella sp. (assembly GCF_050297175.1). Classification (NCBI taxonomy): domain Bacteria; kingdom Pseudomonadati; phylum Pseudomonadota; class Gammaproteobacteria; order Oceanospirillales; family Saccharospirillaceae; genus Gynuella; species Gynuella sp. Next base: position 71,722 of record NZ_JBNKSF010000057.1, read on the forward strand.
AGGCGTTACGCTCATAGGTAATAACCGCTGCCAGATCAACTTCCGACAACTGTTTTTCAAATGCCTGCATGGCAGTACCGTTGACGCCATGTAATACAGTGTCGATATGTTTGTTGATATCACCGGTTGCTATCAGGCTCCCCTTTAATGCAGGGAATGCGCCTTCAACACCCATACCATTAACCTGATGGCAGGCGACGCAGAATTGTCCGTAGACTTTTTCACCTCGATCGACGAGTTCAGTCAGTGTCCAGGTCTTGTTGGTCAACTCGGCCATTTTCCGTGCATCATCTTGTTTCGCCGCAAGCCAGGTTTGAAATTCATCTGGCTCCCGGACATCCACAACAATTGGCATAAAGCCATGGTCCTTACCGCACAACTCTGCACACTGACCGCGGTACAGACCAGTCTGCTCAACCTTGGTCCAGCTTTCATTAACAATTCCGGGAATAGCATCTTTCTTGACACCTAAAGCAGGCACCCACCAGGAATGAATCACATCATTGGAGGTAATCAATAAGCGAACCCTCTGATTAGCAGGAATCACTAAAGGTTCGTTCACTTCAAGCAGATAGTTTTCATCTTTGGCGACTTTATTGGCAACTTGTTCTGGGGGCGTGGCGAGCGTGGAGAAATAAGCAACTTTGGCATCATTGGCATCGCTGACATAGCGGTACTGCCATTTCCATTGATAACCGACAACTTCGATTGTGACTTCAGCTGGCTCCCGTTGATAAATCTGAGCCAGGGTCCGGGCTGCCGGGATAGCCATAGCAATGAGAATGGCAAATGGAATGATAGTCCAGATAATTTCCACCAGCGTGCTTTCATGAAAGTTGGCGGCCTGTACACCTCTGGACTTGCGATGCATAAGCATGGAATAAATCATGATGCCAAACACAATGATGCCGATACCAACGCAAACCCAAAAGATCAACATGTGTAAACGATAGACTGCGCGGCTGATTTCAGTCACTCCTTCAGTCATATTCCATCTGGATTCAGAATGACCATATGTCGATAGACCCCATAGAAGGACACCGGCTGACAACCATAGCCAGGCTTTCAGTTTTTGCATTCTCCACCTCAGTTTTCTTAATTGTTATTGTACTTCTGGATTGGATTCGTTTTTGGGCAGGTAAGCGGCCTGCATCAAAATGCAAACAAACCGGACTGATCTGTATTTCTAGCTTTCCACTCCTCCTTACGGATGTGTTACCTAAACGTTAATACCTTAATATCTTTTTGTATTAATATTGAGTTAAATCAGTATAAACACCAAATTTAGCGTGAATAAAGTGTTGATTAGTTTTTTTTATTCGTTCCAATTTGTATTTTTTTGAAAATCAAAGACTTAGAAGCAAGCAAACTGAGGCAATTCTGCTACTTTTAATGAATAGGATCTGTTATCAGTTATTTAGGGGTTTATGTGTATAAAAATCTGGACAAACAGACCTTGGGCGATGTTCTGGCGAAAGTTGGAGTTTTTGCACATATCATCGATCATCCGACCTCACTTCTGGGTCAATGTTAGTATGAGTATTTTTCATTTATGTCCGTCCCGCAGTTAAGGGCTATCATTAAAGAAGCCATAGAACTGGAAGATACCGCAGGATATATGCGTAAAATGGTGATGGCACGGCTAAACCTGTTGCATCATTGCGTACGCCTGCCGAGTGAAGATCCGGTTACCAAAATCGTTAACTTTGTAAAATCGTATATTGCTGCGCTGCCTGACTGTATCGCAGAGGTTAGAGCCGTCTCCAGTCAGGCCGGCGTTTATAATTTTGTCGAACCATTTTTAACAGTAGCAGAGGCGTTTATCGTATCGCCCCCCTCATTTACCCAAGGCCGTCATAGCCTGGATACACTGATCAGTGGTGCATACGTCACCCATCGGCTCATCGAAGAAGTCAATGATATTTTTATGTCACGGACCCAGTTTCCGCTGATTCCTCTCGACATGACCATGTCGAATCTACTGGTGCATGAGCTGATCGGCGAACCTCACAGCAACGACCTTGATCAGACAGCCGAGGAACTGGTCAGGCAGATTACCGAAAAAACAGAAGTGTTTCAGAGCGAGGCGTTTCAGCAGTTTGTCGCTAGTTCCCGTGAGGACACACCCAAACACTGGGATTCTCTGACGATGGAGCTGAATCTGGATTTATTTGAGAAGGTACGAGCCTGATACAGCCGGGCCGTCGCAACTGTCAGGCGACGCCCCGCCTCAGCTCAATTTACGCCAGCGTATTCACAAGCATCTGCTCTACTTGCTGACAAGCCTGGTTAAAACGGTCCTGATCCGTGCTGTGAACCGTGATATGACCAATCTTCCGCCCCGGTTTTTCTGATTTGGCATAGCTGTGCAGACTGACTGCCGGCAGGGAAAGCACTGCATTAGTATCCGGCATCCGGCCAATGATGTTATACATTGCAACATGGCCAAGCCGATGAGTACTGCCCAACGGCATATCGGCAATCGCACGCAGATGATTCTCAAATTGGCTGGTTTCCGCACCTTCAATGGTCCAGTGCCCTGAATTATGCACTCTTGGCGCGATTTCGTTAGCAATCAGCTGATCCTGCTTCACGAAAAACTCAAACGTCAACACCCCAACATAACCCAGTGCGTCCATTGCTTTATGAACATAGTCTTCCGCCTGCTGTTGCAGAGGATGCGCTTCAGTAACGACCGACCGATACAGAACACCCTGACGATGTTCATTGTGGATGAGAGGATAAAACGCTGTCTGTCCGTCACGGCCACGAACACCGATACAGCTGACTTCATAATCAAAATCAATGAACCCTTCCAGGATCAATGGAACAGAACCTAATTCAGCAAACGTGCCTGCAACATCTGTCGCGGTCATAAGCCGCTTCTGGCCTTTGCCGTCGTAGCCCAGAGTCCGGGTCTTAACCACAGCCGGCAAGCCCACATGCTGGACACCGTCTTCCAGGTCCTGCTGACAATCCACAGGAAACACCGGTGCGATAGGAATGGTGTTGTCTTTGAAAAGTGATTTTTCAAACCAGCGGTCGCGGGCAATGCGTAGAGCCTTAGCATTCGGATACACTGGCAAGCGCGCGGCAATCCGCTCCACGGTTTCCGGTGGGACACTTTCAAATTCAAACGTCACCAGATCGACTGCGTCGGCTAGCGCATCTATTGCAGCGGGATCATCATAAGCAGCATTCACGAGATCTCCGACATGACCGGCACAGGCATCAATTGCCGGATCCAGAAACGTCAATCTCATGGCCAGAGGCGTGCCAGCCAATGCCATCATCCGGCCCAGCTGGCCCCCACCTACTACTCCAATCTTCATATCCACTCCGTCAGTTTGCTATGCTTCTGGGGTCAGGACTGGCCAGAACCGTTTCGGTCTGCTGTTTGCGATACTCGATCAACGCTGTGCGGATATCGGGATATTTATTGGCCAGGATACTGGCAGCCAGCAATGCCGCATTAACGGCACCGGCTTTACCAATGGCCAGAGTTCCAGTAGGAATACCAGCCGGCATCTGCACGATAGACAGTAGTGAGTCCACTCCGCTGAGCATGGAAGACTGCACGGGAACCCCCAGAACCGGCAGGTGGGTCTTGGCCGCACACATACCCGGTAGGTGCGCAGCCCCTCCCGCACCAGCGATAATCACCTCAATCCCCCGGTCTGCGGCCTGTTCAGCATATTCAAATAACAGATCTGGAGTCCGATGAGCAGAGACCACTCGGGCCTCATGGGCAATACCCAGCTTTTCCAGTATTTGAATGCAGTGTTCCATGGTGGACCAGTCAGATTTGGATCCCATGATCACGCCAACCTTTATAGTCATTTGATTCTCCGCCATCTGTTTCGGGCCATTATTGTCTGTATGGTTAGTGTTTGGTATGAGAAGAATTATCCAGGGGAAAAATCCTGAGGACCTGTTCGTCACCGTCATCGGCTACTGGTGATACCCGAGTACTGAGCTCTTCCGGAGGATTATCGTAGAGTTCATCAGTAAAACCACACTCAACGCACTCTCGCATCATGACCCGGCGCTGTTCGTCCCGTTCAGCACGGACAGCATCGCTGGCACCGCATTTTGGGCAAACAGCCCCGGCAATAAAGCGCTTAACCATCGGTATTACCCGTTCTAGAAAAGGCGCGCATTATAGCAGTGACAGTTGATATTAAAAGGATAAACACCGGCAGGCATCCACTACCTGCCGGTAAAATCAGACTTTAAAACGGCCAACCTGTTCCATCAGCTGCTGAGAATATTTCTGCGTCACTTCCACAGACTCATTCACCGTGTTGGACAGCTGAGTGGTCTCTTTGGTCAAATCAGATAACGTCACCAGATTGGTATTGATATCTTCGGCCACATGACTTTGTTCCTCTGTGGCAGTTGCCGTTTGCGTGGACATATCCCGAACCTTAATCGTCGCCTGAATGATAGAGTCCAAGGCGCTACTGGCATTGGCAGATAGTTCAACAGTCGACTGTGCCGCTCCCTCACTGGCTTTAACGTTCTCCACGGCACTTTGCACACCGTTTCTAAGGGTGGTGATCATTTCCTGAATATCGGTAGTGGACTGCTGGGTCTTGCTGGCCAGATTACGAACTTCATCAGCGACCACTGCAAAACCACGGCCCTGTTCACCGGCTCTGGCAGCCTCAATGGCAGCATTCAGGGCCAACAGGTTAGTCTGCTCAGCAATACCACGAATCACATCCAGGACACTGACAATATTATCAGAATTGGCAGACAACTCCTCCATGACTTTAGCCGCCGAGCCAACTTGCGTGGAAAGCAAATTGATCTGATCAATCGACTTTCCAAGCGTGGATTTACCATTGTTGGTCAGCGCTTCTACTTCTGTCATTTCATGTGCGGTGCCGCTGGCATTATTGGCAACTTCCCTGACTGCAGCACTCATTTCATTAATCGCCGTGACAATCAAGTCCATTGAGTGAGTCTGTTCACTGTTGAGATGTTTTGAGTTATGAACCACTTCAATCAGTCCGCTCATCTGATCCAGAACTTTCTGAGATTGAGTTCGTACGGCAACAACCATGTCACGTAAGGAACTCACGAAATCATCAAACTCTCTTGCCAGCCGACCAACCTCATCTTCACGGGTGCTGTTAATTTTTTTGGTCAAATCCCCTTCACCGGAATTTATGTTACAAATGGCAGACACAACATCAAGAATAGCTGAAGATATCCGACGAGGAGCGAACCAGGACAAAGCCGCACTGATAACCACAACGATAGCAACCAGAATAACCAAAAATTTGTTAAACGTATTCGTATACTCACTGACATTCGACTGCTCATCGGAAATCAACTGATCAGCCAGTTCTGCGGCTCGATTATAAAACTCCCTAAGTGCAGAAAAATTTTTCGCAGCACTCCCATCATGCAACACAACGGCAGCGGCAATATTTTTCTCCGCCAGCAATTGGAATACCTTATTGTTATCTTGCTTCCATAATTGAAACTGCTGTTCAAAATCCGAAATATTCAGACTACCTGAAGTACCAGGCATGTCTTTCATGATCTGCCAGTATTCCTGCATTCGATCATAAGCCTGCTGTACATTCTCATCTGAATCCATTTTCAGACTGTCAAATGCAGTTTTGTTATCTACATTACTAAATGCTTCAATCTCAGCAACCAGCGCCTGATATAAGTCCCGATCCGCATTTAGGGCCAGAGATAGAGCAGGGGCATAACTACCGCCAAGAGAGCTGACATCGTTTTCGAGATGCCTCGTTAAGTTGAAACTGACAGCGGACACGAACACAAAAAAGAGTGTTTGCAAACTGAAAATCAGAGTGTACTTCCCACGTATAGTGCTTAACCATCTCATTGATCAGTACCCCTCTACTGCTTGGTATTAATAGTTATTATAGATAAAATCTAAAGATCGATAGGTTTATAACAGAGAAAAGGATGAAAAAGTTTGAAGAACAGGAACTGGCTGGCATGAAGCTACATTTTTCTCACACTGACTTCATCGTCATTGATAAGCCGCCGGGAGTCCCAGTTCATGGAGAACACAACACTGTAGTTAATCTGCTGCAATTGTATTTACAACGGGAAGTCTTTCCATGCCACCGGCTGGACAAGGATACCAGTGGGCTGTTATTGCTGGCATTAAACAACACAGCAGCAGCTGAGTTATCACAGCAGTTTTTTCTGCGTAAAGTGGAAAAATACTACTTTGGAGTCAGTACCGCTCGACCCGGGAAATCTCAGGGAAAGGTACTCGGTGACCTGAAAAAATCACGCAACGGAAACTATAAGTTAACAAGAGAACGAAATAACCCATCTGTTACATTTTTCTTCAGCCGCGGACTACAACCAGGATATCGTGCGCTTCTGTTTAAACCATTAACCGGACAAACACATCAACTGAGGGTCATTGCCAAATCTCTCGGCGCACCGTTGCTTGGTGATCCTCGATATGGCGGAAATAACGCAGACCGGATGTACCTGCATGCCTGCTATCTGCAGTTTTATTTTCAGCAGCAACTCTACACACACTGGCTCCCACCAGAGACAGGGGATTTGTTCAAAGGGCTTCTGTTATCGGAAGATGATCCATGGCGTCGCCCGGAACAACTTAACTGGCCGGTTTAAGTTGAACACTCACGGGCACGGGCTGCTCGCAAAAACTGATCATCAAAGCGCCGCTCCATCGGCATAAAGACATGTTTATGACGATAGGGAAGCAGTTGTCGCATACTGTTAAATCCACATGCAGTAAAAATGCGATCAGCCAGTTCAAACCATGGCTGCGCCGGCCAGGCATGAATATGATCAATATCACTCGGCAGTTGTGCTGGTCGGACAGGCGATAACAGCAGCCGCTTCGGCTGCAAGCCTTCTTCTTCAGCCATACTTCCAGCCAAGGCCAACAAGGCCAATATTTCGTCCTCAGGACCACTGTGAACAATCAACCAGAGTGGCGTTTCGGTATTATCCCGCCGATCAATCGCCATCGTCGGTCCTGGCAATGGATCCTGCAAAGTCAGTTCAAGCATAGTCTGCGAACATCCGGCCAAGGCCTGATGATGAACAGCCGTGAGGGCTTCAACCACATATGTGCAATGGTAAGCTGGTAACCTGCCCTGAAGCACTTTCTGATATTTCGACCAGCGTAACAAGCGGGCGACATGTAACAGCTCGACCCCCTCTGGGAATGGAAAATCACACAGTTCTCCAAACAATCCGGCTGGGAATGCATCGACCACAATCTGTCGACATAGCTGTTGTTTCAGGCTCTGCATCAGCCACTGACGCAGGAGTGCTGGATTCATTGCCATGGCTTTGGGAGGCGACAGAACCTGCAATTCTGGCCCGAAGCCTGCCAATGATCCGCATGTCGGCTGTGTAACGACAAGAGTCACCGGCCCGCAGATATTCAGTGTATTAATCAATGCCCTGGCCCGGGTATAGTGTCCAAGGCCGCCTCCAAGGGCATAAATAAAGGTCACAATGCCTGCCGGATCATGATTTCAGCGACCAGGATATAACGGAGTTCATCGCTGATTCGCTGATCCAGCAACGCCCCGTAGGCAGAGGAAAACTGCAACTCATCGGTCCGATAACGCACAATCTTATCGCCATCCTTTACACGAATGCCTTTACGTTCGGGTTCCATTTGAACTTGCCCCAGAAACTGCTCCTGACCAAAACCATCCACTTCATACACTTTAAGCTTTTCATTTTTACGCTTGATCTTCAGCGGACGGTCTTCATTGTTATTCACAATAATTTTGAGCTTTTCGAGATCCCCTTTGACCTTGATCTCGCCAGCCTGATTCGGGGTACGCAATTTGAACTTTTCAGTTCCATCGCTTTTTATTTCAGCAACCAGCTTACCATTGCCATCAAAATACTGGCGTTTATCGCCTTTGTTGACAGAGTGCAGAACCAGGCGGCCGTTTTCACACTGACAACGGATACTGACCTGATCCTTGGCAAGTGTGAATTCGCTGCGTACATTGCCCTGGCCATCTTCCAACGTCCAGGTCCAGGCAATTGCCATGGGCGCCCACATCAACAGACATACAGCTAAAAATTTGCTCAACAACCTCATTCCATTACTCCCTGATAACCCGCAGATGATTCGAAAGCTTGCTCTGCCCAAGCTCTGCAACAAACAACTGCTCATATCGATTCAACTCTATCGTCTGATTCAGATGCTCCGTAACCAGGGACTGGCAGGCCTCGGATAAAATCTGATGCTGTTGCGTCTCAGTACTACAAGCGGTACTTATGGCCCGGGCACAATCATCGGTATGCCCAGGGGCAAACAAATAACCATGTCGGCCATCCTCCAGCATATCTGCCATCCCCCCAGCCCTGGATGCCAGCATTGGGATACCCAGTGCAGCAGCCTCCAGCATGACATTGGGCATGCCATCATAGTAAGAGGGAATGCACACATAGTCGCAGGCGAGGTAGTACGGAATCAGCGAATAGCGATCTGCAAAGGGAATATGGGTATAACTCAGCTGCGGCGATTGTTGATTCAGTTTATCACTCAGATCAGGCTCCATATCCCCGACGACCAGTAAATGTACTTCAGACGCCCGCCCGGAACGCAATAATGCATCAATAAAATAACCACCGCCCTTTTTGCGTTTGATATGACCAAACATACCCAACACTGTCACGTTTCGGTTTTCCTGCCACTGGTCCCGTAAAGCAGCTGCCTGATCCCGGTCTGAAGATAATGGCTGCCAGGATTCATGATCAATCCCATTGGCGATCCACTCAACCGCAACTTCGGGCCAGAGGCCCGCTATTCGTGCCTGCTTGTCCTGAGACACCACGACAACCCGAGACGATGCTTTCAGTGCCCGCTCCAGCATTCCAACCCGCTTAACATCGAAAACCGCCGTATCAAAGTCATTACCGCGAATCAGCGTAAACAGAGGCTTTTGCAGCCAGGCAGCAAACACAGGGGCAGCCAACATAGGTACATAGCCACCAAATGCCACAATGCCATCATATTCACCACTGCCCAGATAAGGCAGCGCGCACCACAGACAATTCAGAGTATGGTTGATGTCCGCCTCCAGCGGACAACGAATGTCCATCCCGGCCAGTTTTTTCTGTGAAACCAGCTCCGTCCAGCGACTGCTGAAATGAACTAGATCAATCCGCCATCCACGTTTTCTTAAACCCGAAACGATACGGTCGCAACTTTGTGCCATCCCCCCCTGCTGAGGGTGATAATTCTGTGTTAACCAGAGTAGAGATCCTGACATATGTGTGATCCCTAACTGTCAAACAAACTGGGGGCATCATCATCCTGCGCATCGTCGCGGATATCCGCAGCCGAGGAGAATGCCGCCACATCATCACCGTCAAAAGTCTGCTGATCATCCAGCCGGTTATGATCATGATAAGAATGGTAGTAGTGACGGCGATAACCATAAGCCCAGATCATGGAATCACTGTCATCACCTTCGGCAATATGACTACCAGCTTCATCTTCTTCGGCGGTTTCATCCTGAACAGCGGCACAGTCCGTACAGAGCATCTGACCATCAACCTCAACCATATGCAGACCGCAAACAGCGCAGCCACATTGTTCGCAGAGCCCCTCGGAAGGATCCCCACATTGACGCAATACAAAAAAACCTGCTTTTACCTCACATGCTGACATGGTTTCACCCCTGTGGTTTTAAGCATTTAAATAGGTTTGACACCCCCAGCAACAGCTCCCGGAAGGGCAGCGGCGTACCTGGTTGTTGGGTTATTGGTAAGACTTGACGACTTTTCAGCACCGTTCTCCGCTCCCCTTGCTTGATCTGCAATTTGGCAGCACTGTCGTTGAGCTGATAGCGATTATGTTTAAAACTGAGAGAGAAATTCAGGCGCGTGCGACATTTATATTTGGTCTTAAATTTGATTTTGCCGCGAGCGTTTTTTTTCCGGATTTTGCGCTCACGCACGATTTCCTGCACCTGCCAGGAAAGTACACTTTCGTCACATAAAGTCAGCTGTCCCCGACACCAGGGATCCTGAAACAGAGACTCCTCAACTCTCGGGTATTGTTTTCCGGCAGCCGTATGTCGAACCCGCTTAGAGACCTGATCAAACCCTCGCAAATCCAGTTCCATAGACAATGGTTGATCTGACCTGGAATCCTGCTGCAGCACCGTTAAAAAAGGCAACAGGGTATGACGAAGGCGGTCGAACACTTTTTGATGTTTCCTCATCGCTATCAGGAACACAATATCCAATACCAACAGTCCAATCATCAACGGAATAATTGGCCAGTGCTGAACCAACGAAACAACACCAATCACCACAATCGCTACCAGCAGATAAATGCTTATTTTCGCCAGTTTGGCCCTTTTACGCCCCTGAGTCTGAAGATAACGAAAGCACCGCAACCAATCCTCGATGCAGTATTCACCACTATAGTGATGCCGATCCACTAGCGTACGGTAAAACCGTTTCATTTCTTCATTGGTGACCGTTTGTCCAGTCATAACATTAGTTCTCCTTTAACAGTTCCATATGTATTTTTCCCAATCGTTCATTGGCCTGCGGCCACAAAAAACCATTTTCAATTGTCTGCCTGGCCGCCTGTCCCAGCTCAGCGACTGTGTCGGGATATTCCAACAAAATCCTTAATGCTCTGGCCAGTTCCGAGGGGCGCTCCGGAGCCACCAGATAGCCATTTTCGCGGTGCCGAACCAATTCATGTACGACCGGCAGATCGGACGCAACGACCGGCACTCCTGCGCCCATGGATTCCAGAATTTTTAACGGACAGCAACCTTGTTCAATATTACGCGGGCACTCAGTCAACGGCGCGACTGTCAGGTAAGCATTGCTGATCCAGGGTGCCAATTGTTCTTTAGATAACTGAAAGTGCCATTGCACGTGATTTTCCAGCCCCAGTCGCTGCACCAATTTTTGATAAGCCTTGGCACGCCTGGACTTGACCGAACTACAGATGACTAACTGTAAATTCGGCAAATCCTGCAACTGACGCCAGGCATGCAACAATACCTCCAGCCCCTGCCAGTCCTGCACAGCACCAAAATACAAAATGTAACGCGCTGGTGCCTCTGCCGGACGGGGTTGTACCTCTGTAGTATAGGTACCGTTGGCAATTACATCGATACGGGCTCCGGATACTCCACGGCGAATCAGGTGAGTACGAATAATCGTCGACGGCACGACTATCCGGGTAGCCCGAGCCAGACACTCGTCTTCCATTTTAAGAAACTTGTGCAAGGTTGCTGCGGAAACATTGGGAAATGCCGCTGGCAGTTCAATCGAAGGCAAACCGTTGACTTCATAAATGGTTGGAAAGCGCCCCTCGCCATGACGTAACAATGGCAACCCACTCCAAGGATCACGAAACTGGGCTATTTTCAAACTGTCCTTCAATCCACTGTTCAAAACCTTCGATAATTCCGCACTGAAGGACAGCGCGCGGTGCAGATAGTTTTCCACCAGTCCACCAAAACGCAAAATTTCAATATTGCCGGGTTCACGCTGATAGCGGGGCAATTCCTCATTACCAAGCGTATAAAGCAGTCCTCCACCGGAGCGATCAAACAGAGTGCCCGCAGCCTGATGGATATGTGTGGCAGCCCCTTTGGCAGACGGATAAACATCAAATGCAGAATACAGTGACGGATGAGCCTTCAGAGTGATGGTCATGATTACAACAGATAGTTAGGTCCACAGAACAACGATTGTGGCAGCAGGCTGCCGGCCGGGAAGGAATAGTAGCAGACATTACTGTCTATGGCAGAGGTATCCAGGTCATAGATTTTCAACAATGACCCGGATACGGGTAATGACTCAGGCAGCTTTTATACCGGAATGACGCAATAACGCATCCACTGAAGGCTCACGACCACGGAAGTTCTTGAACAGCGTCATGGCGTCCTCACTACCCCCTTTTTCAAGGATTTCCCGCCGGAAGCTGAGGCCGGTTTCGGCGTTAAACACCCCTTCTTCCTCAAACCGAGAGAAAGCATCAGCACTGAGCACTTCCGCCCATTTATAGCTGTAGTAACCAGCAGCGTAACCACCTCCGAAAATATGGCTAAAACTGTTTTCAAAGCGGTTTTCCGGCAATATAGGAACCACACTGACCCGCTCACGGACCGATTCGATGACGGTTCTTATCCACTCCGGATGACCATGCCGATACTGGGTATGGAGTTCAAAATCGAACAATGCAAATTCAAGCTGACGGACCGTTTGCATGGCGGACTGAAAATTCTTGGCGGCCAGCATTTTATCGAGCAGTTCCTTCGGCAATGGTTCACCGGTTTCAAAATGGCCGGAGATAAATGCCAGGGCCTCAGGTTCGTAACAGAAGTTCTCCATAAACTGACTGGGCAGCTCAACCGCATCCCAGGCAACACCGTTGATGCCTCCTACGGCCGAAACTTCCACTTGAGTCAGCATATGGTGAATACCATGTCCAAACTCGTGAAACAGTGTCGTCACTTCCATATGCGTCAACAACGCCAGCTTATCGCCCACCGGAGCCGTAAAGTTACACGTCAGATATGCCACCGGCAGCTGGCCCGGCATACGGGACCGGCAGACATCCATCCAGGCACCACCCCGTTTGCCTTCACGGGCATAAAGATCAAAATAAAAACTGGCAACATGCTCCCCCTGGCTGGTGATTTCGAACAACTTCACATCCGGATGATAGGTGTCGAAATCCTTCTGTTCGCGGAATTCAACCCCGAATAATCGTTGCGCGGTTTGAAACAAACCACTGATTACCCTGTCGACCGGAAAATACGGCTTCAGTTCTTCCTGGGAAATACTAAAGCTGTGCTGTTTGAACTTCTCAGAAGCATAGGCAACATCCCAGGGCTCCAGTTTGCTGACGCCCAAGTGTTCGCGGGCAAAAGCTGTTAGTTCTGCAAACTCCTCTCCTGCCTGGGGATAAGACTTGTCGGCCAATTCATTGAGGAAATCAAGTACCTGCTTGGGCGATTTGGCCATTTTCTTGGCCAAGGACAATTCGGAATAATTGCTATATCCCAGCAAATCCGCCTCTTCAGTGCGCAGATTCAGAATCTCAGCCATCACTCCGGCATTATCCCACTGACCGGCATTCGGTCCCTGGTCAGATGCACGGGTTGAAAATGCGGTGGCCACTTCACGGCGCAGACTGCGATTATCTGCATAGGTCATGACCGGCAGATAGGATGGAAACTCCAATGTGATCAGCCAACCGTCCTTACCTTTATTTCTGGCATTCTGTGCCAGAGTTGCCAACGCTGATTCAGGCAACCCGGCGAGATCTTTCTGATCGATGATGTGTTTGCTCCATCCCTGCGTGGCATCCAACACATTCTCCTGGAACTGACTGCCGAGCTTAGACAGACGCTGAGCAATTTCAGCATACCGGCTCCGCTGTTCCTGAGGCAGACTGATGCCAGAAAGCTTGAAATCCAACAGCGCATTTTCAACCGCCTTGCGGGCCGGCAAATCCAGTTTATCGAGATCGATCTGCTGGTATTTCTGACACAACCCCTCGTTCTGATAAAACTCAGTGCTGTAGGCCGACATCATCTCCAGGGCCTGTTTATAGGCTTCACGAAGTTCTTCGGAATCTTTCACATGTGCCAGGTGGCCCACTGGAGACCATGCCTGCTCCAGTCTGTCGGTCAGTTGCTGAACCGGATTCAAAAAAGTTTCCCAATCAGGTATTTCCGGACTGTTGACCAGCGCATTGATTTCAGCTCGGTTCTGTTCGATCAATTGACCGATGGCCGGTACCACATGTTCAGCGCGAATGCGACTAAAAGGCGGCAGTAGGTGGGACTCCAGTAGCGGATTACTCATGATCGTTTCCTTTTAATAAGATGCCAGAAAATAAATGGTGCCGTGGGGGCAAGGGTTCAACGGCCCGAGAATAAAAATGATAATTCCTTCAAATAACAGGTTGACGCCATGGAATCAAGAAACTACTCTTCCAGCCATGAACACATTCACTTCTCTATCACTACTACGACTGCCCCTGCTACTAGGTCTATAAAAACGACCTGGCAATCGGTGTTTTGCCTCTCAATTCCAACACCAATACTCAAATATCAAAGCAGACGGTTGAAAACGAAGTGAAATCAAATCCTCTTATTCTCAAACTCCAAAAACTCATTCTGTTACGACTGCGACTGATGCGCGGTTGTCTGACCTCGAGCGTGGTGTCAGATAGCCTTACTCATTCAAGCCACACGTCATTATTGTTTCAGCATTATTTTTAGTTAGAGTTTCGGAGTTAACCATGACCAATACAGGCTACAATTTTCGTAAATACCGATCATTCCAGACATTGAATCTGACCGACCGTACCTGGCCTAACAACACAATTACCAAAGCCCCGATATGGTGTTCCGTCGATTTACGTGACGGTAATCAGGCTTTGGTGGAACCCATGACGGTCGAACAGAAGACCCGCATGTGGAACTTACTCGTCAGTATGGGTTTTAAAGAAATAGAAGTCGGTTTCCCTTCTGCCTCCCAGCCCGATTACGACTTTGTCCGGAAAATCATTGATGACGGACTGGTCCCGGATGATGTCACCATCCAGGTATTGGTTCAGGCCCGTGAGCACTTGATCAGCAAAACCTTTGAAGCACTCAAAGGCGCCAAAAAAGCCATCGTTCATGTCTATAACTCCACCTCCACCACTCAGCGCGAGAAAGTCTTTCGTCTGGACCGTCAGGGCATTACCGATATTGCTGTTCAGGGTGCAAAATGGGTGAAGGAATACGCCACCAGACATCCAGATACCGACTGGCAGTTTCAATATTCTCCAGAAAGCTTCACCGGTACCGAAATGGACTTTGCCGCTGATGTCTGCAATGCCGTCATTGAAGTCTGGCAACCCACCCCGGAAAAGCCCTGTATCATCAATTTGCCGGCAACTGTAGAGGTCAGTACTCCGAATGTTTTTGCCGACCAGATTGAATGGATGTGCCGCCACTTGCATCATCGTGATGCCGTCATCGTGTCTGTGCATACTCACAATGACCGGGGCACCGGCGTTGCTGCTTCCGAACTTGGCTTGTTGGCCGGTGCTGACCGGGTTGAAGGCACCTTGTTTGGCAATGGCGAACGCACCGGCAACCTCGATATCGTGACCATGGCAATGAACCTGTATTCCCAGGGTATTGATTCCGGCATCGATTGTTCAAACATGGATCACATCATCCAGATCTATAAATACTGTAATCAGTTGGAAGTACATCCTCGCCATCCCTATGCAGGTGAACTGGTCTTTACCGCTTTCAGCGGCAGCCACCAGGATGCCATCCGCAAGTGTCTTTCAGATCAACAGCATGAATCCCACTGGAATGTGGCCTACCTGCCCATCGATCCGGCCGACCTTGGCCGTAAATACGAAGAAGTTATCCGGATCAATAGTCAATCCGGTAAGGGTGGCGTCACGTATGTCATGGAACAAGATCATGGCTACCGCCTGCCAAGACCATTGCAGATTCACTTCAGCCAGGTGATTCAACGGGTATCCGAACAGACTCGGAAAGAAGTCAGTCCACAAACCATTTGGGAGAACTTCCGCAGCTCCTATGTCGAGGTGGATGCACCATTCACTCTCAAGGAGTACAGCATTCAGCGGGATGTGGATAAACAAACAGATCAGATCAAGGCCGTCATTGATGGTGAGGGTCAAAAACGAGTATTGACCGGTACCGGTAATGGCCCTATTTCTGCCTTTGCCAGTGCTGTCCGCAAGCAGATGGGTATTGAGTTCGAGCTGGTTGACTATAACGAACATGCCATCGGTGAAGGTGAAGACACCATGGCGGTGACTTATATGCAGATCCGGGTGAACGGTAATGTCTGTTTTGGTGTGGGCGAAAACCCCGACATTGTTATGGCGTCACTCATCGCATTGTTACATGCAGTGAATAACGCTGTGAAAGCCGGCTGGGTCACGCCAGTCAGCGAAGGGCAAAGCGCCTGATATAACGATCATGACAAAGTGGCTCTCTTCTGGAGAGAGCCACTTATTGTTCAGCCTTTTTCGCCTGATCACCGTTTAACCTGCCTGAGATCCGCGAAAACTCCGCTCATTCCCGTCTCTTTCAAACCAGTTTACCCGGTTGCAGCAGCAGCTTCATGAACACCTTTCGCGTTAACCCCCAACGATCCTGTGAATTGTGTATGCTCAGGGTCTTGGCTAGACTTCGCCGCGAAAACCACACGGTAACATAGACGGGAGATGGTATATGCCTCAGTTGAAGATTGCGGTTATTCCAGGAGACGGTATTGGCAAGGAGGTAATACCTGAAGGTATCAAAGCACTGGAAGCGGCGGGCAGACAGTTTGAAATCGACTTTGACTGGGTTTATTTCGACTGGTCCTGCGAAACCTATCATCGGACCGGACGCATGATGCCGGAAGACGGCATCGAACAACTGAGCGGATTTGATGCGATCTATCTTGGAGCGGTTGGCTATCCAGGAGTACCCGATCACATTTCCTTATGGGGACTGTTGTTACCGATCCGCCGGGCATTTGATCAGTACGTCAATTTACGCCCGGTTCGCCTGTTTGAAGGTGTGCCATGCCCGCTGGTCGGCAAGCAACCTGGCGATATTGATTTCCTGGTGGTACGAGAGAATGTAGAGGGTGAATATTCGTCCATCGGTGGTATCCAGTATGAAGGTAGCGAACACGAAGTCGTGGTGCAGCAGAGTATTTTTACCCGTAGAGGTACGGATCGAATTCTTCACTACGCTTTTCAAATGGCACAGAACCGCACGGCAAAACACCTGACATCCGCCACCAAGTCCAATGGCATTTATCATTCCATGCCATTCTGGGATAAACGTGTTCAGGAGGTGGGAAAAGCTTATCCCGATGTTCACGTGGACCAATATCACATTGATATTCTGACCGCCAATTTTGTGCGTATGCCTGAGCATTTTGACGTAGTCGTCGGGTCGAATCTGTTTGGGGACATTCTTTCTGATCTGGGCCCAGCCTGTACCGGTACCATTGCCATCGCGCCATCAGCCAACATCAATCCGGAAAAACACTTTCCATCGATGTTTGAGCCGGTTCATGGTTCTGCACCGGATATTGCCGGACAGGGTATCGCCAACCCGCTTGGTACCATCTGGGCCGGTGCCATGATGATGCAACATCTGGGTTATCCGGATGTTCACGATGTCTTGTTACAGGCAGTAGAAACTGTACTGCGAAAAGCACAGTCGCTGACTCGCGATATGGGGGGCAACGCCAGTACCAGGGAGTTGGGCGATGCGGTGACAGCGGAAATAGGCTGAACCTGATTCCGGTAACGCCCGTAGAAAATCATCATTTTCTACGGGCAGGCGATTATCCACCGGTTAACTCATCAACGATTCAAAGTCCGCTGCGCTTCATACTTTAAGGGGCCGGGCTGCCATGCAGAGATACCCGGCACGATGTCCGCTCCGAGTTTAACGCCCATGGTCACCGAGTTGGAGTCGGACAACAAGCGATACAGTGTCAGACCCATATTGGTCGTACTGACAGACAACGGAATGGTCACGTTCTGGGTCTTCCCCTGACGCAACTTGATTTGTTTCAGGGCACCATCAGTCAAGGATTTGCCATTGGCCATTAAATCGTAATTCACCGATTTGAGGTTTACATCAAAGATATTGGGGTTGGTCACATCCAGGTCGACTTTGAGTTTTGCACCACTGAGATTGATGGATTCCAGGCTGATGTCTTTAAGCGTGATTTGCGGTAATCGGGGAACCGGTAGCGAACCGGTAAATTTCAATGGCAATCCCAGATTCCCCAATACAGGTACATCGACAAATACAGTACCATCCAATGCATAATTCAATGCATTCTCATTGGCAATGCTGCCCACTGCGGCGATGACATCCTGATAACGTAAAGTCACCGGCAGTTGCATCTTATTACGACCATTGGCTGGAATTGCCAGCTTAGAATCGGGCTGACTGACTGCCGCTAGACGGTGACCATCAATGGCCATGTTCATATCAAACCCGACCGCATGCAACGTAAACGGATTGGGATTGGTCAGCACCACATCCACCAGTACAGTCGCCTGATCCAGCGATAATGATTTGACTGATGCACTTGTCACGGAAGCCTTCGGTTTCTGTACATCGGCGATCTGCTGGAGCGAACTACAGGCAGTCAGTGCGGTAAAGAGGAGCAGACACAACGGCGTATAAAACCGGCGCAATTGACGTGCAGACATAATGATCCCTTGGGTTGTTAGACAGCGCTGGGAGTCTAACACCGGGAAGGTTCGGGTATGAACTATGATTTATGGTTCATTCAGACAACCGCCAGATAATCCTGAATAATAAACGCAACCACTGCACTGGTCAGATAACCCACTTCTGAAAAACGCTTTTTCTTTTGATAAGCCACCAGCAGTTCGTAGCTCTTGACCGGATCATCATCGGGCAACAGGTTAGCATCCATAAAACCGATTTCCTTGAGTGCCTCCTGCAACAATAACGCCACTTCTTTTTTCTCTTCTGGTCGATAACGGAAGTTGATTGAGGTTCCCCACTCAGAGATCAGCGCATTCAAATGCGCCATCCGGACCAGAAACTGCTTCTGTAACGCCATGTACTTACTTTTATAAGGCAGGGTATCCGTCAACTGTAATTGTAGTTGCGATAACTGTTTCCGGGTATCCGCCAGAGCAAGCGTCACCTCGTCATAACCGGGTTGCTGCAGCTGGAGCACTTGAGTGAGCTGAGTAACCTCCTGTTCTGTCTGTTGCAATTTGCGTTGCATCTCCGGTAATTCATTCAAAACATCGGCAATCTCCTGAGCCGAACGATCTGCATAAGTATCTGCCAGCTCCGTTCTGGCCAGCACAATCATGTCCGGTTCATGATAGGTACCGAAAAAATCCGTCTGACTGAACATATAAAGCACAGCCGTCACCAACTCCAGTACCAGTGTGGTAAACAGCTTGTTGAGATATTGTTCCTTGATGGATAGTTTTTGAATGATCCCCAGCAACGTGACGATGGCGGTTACTGTGAAAATGAAAAGCACTACATAAAACAGCCAGCTTTCTCTGTCCATTCAGACTTTCCTTTTTACGGTCATTTAGAAGCAACGCATCATGCCGTATAACAGCAGAACGAACAAATATCCATAACACGGCTTCAATCAGAATCGGTTACCAAGCTACCCGGAACCGGCATATATGCGTCAACCTGATTGCAGTTGATTTTGTACAGAAACGTATATACATGACAGAGAACTTCGCAATTATGTGAACACTCGTCCAAAAGAATATTTCGTCAATTAGTAGTAGATAGATATTTTTGTTCGATTTGAAAGGTTTTAAGGGCTCAGATTCAAGGGATTGACGGTGGTATTTCCCGGATAAATACCTGCCATCAACCATTGACCTTGATCACGTTTCAGATGATAAATCACATCAAGATGATCAACATCTCCGGGCTTACGAACTGACGTAGATGCCGAGGCATTGAATGCAGTTAGCAAGTTATCGAGTTGTTGTTCGTCCGGTTGAACGGCCTGGAAATCCGCATCAAAGTATTGCGCAAATGCCTGACTGGACTCAGCAGGGACGTAAGGTTCCACACTGATAAATACTAATCGGCTGTGTTCCGGATGGAGAGCATTGCGATGCATGGTACTCATATTGGCCAGCGCTACCGGACACACCGTACTGCAGCTGACAAATCCGAAATACACTAATGCCTCATCGCTGCCCTGAAGAATACCGTCCATTTGATCGACAGGCCGATCCGGATGCAGGCCATTACCGAGACCCGATAACCAGCCGGCAATAAACAGCCAGAAAAAAGTCAGTGGCGGCAGAATTATCCAGCCCAGTAAACGTTTGAGACGTTGATCCATCGTTCCGTATTAATCTGTCTTCAGATGACGCTGCATCTGTTGAATCACGTCACTGACCTGGTTCGAAGCTTCCTGAATAGTGGCGATCATGGTGGACTGCTGGTCGGTATTGGAGACAATATTTTCCACACAATGTTCAGCCGTAGAAATATCTTCACCAATTGCCCGCATCGCGTCGGCCGCCGATTTGGAGATATCCAGAGTAGCCGCCAGACTTTTGGAAAGTTTCTTGATCTCATCTGACAAACCATGGAAATCCGTTGACAGTGTCTGAGTCTGGTTTGAATAGGTTGAGATATCCCGATTAATATTTTCAATACTGCGGGAAATTTCTGCCGCAGTATCGCTGATTTCCATAGTGCTTTCGTGGGTCCGCTGAGCCAGATTTCTGACCTCATCTGCCACCACCGCAAAGCCCCGTCCGGCATTCCCTGCCCGTGCGGCTTCAATGGATGCATTCAGTGCCAGCAGATTGGTCTGATCGGCAATGCCGGCGATAATACTGACAATGTCGTCAATTGCCGCAGCACGGGATTTCAGGTTATTCAGATTATTTTCCAGACTCTTGGTTTTGTCAGTCAACTGACTGGCGCTTTCGGCATGATGATTCATCTGTTCCGCCAGCTGATTGGCCACCGATGTATCTTGCAAAATATGTTCTGAAGAAGAATTGACACTGTCGATAGTTGTGCTGGAAAGATCTTTGGCATGAATGCTTTGGCCACCGGCTTCGCTGCAAGCATGTTTTTGTTCTCGGATGCTGTCGGCCATAACCGCAACAGAATGAATCAGATTATGATTCAGCTGCTTAAGCGTCTGGTTGCTGTCAGCCAGTGATTTCAACACCGCTTCACGTTCCGCTGACTGTTTTGACAACAGCTCATTACTGACAACATTGTGAATAAACTGCTGGCTGTTACCTCGAATAATGAAGATCATCACCGCAGCCTGCGCCACCACAAACGCCGCATGCAGTAATACGATGTTAAAACCATGCCCATAGTTAAATATGATTACCGGCATGCCGGCAAATGTTGCCCCCTGTACCTGCAGATAGTGGACGATAACATGGTGTACGGCGATGGCGGCTGCAGCAACCAGCAACGGCACGATACTTTTATAGCGAGCCATGATGGCCAGCACACCGAAAATATGGAAATGATATTCGATCCGTCCTAAATGCTGTTGTATGAACACCATCGAAAACCCCATCATCGCAAAAGCGATAACCACCTGACTTTGAGTGCTGCCAGGCGCAAGTTTGTAAGCAACGTAGGAAGCAAGAAAGAGTCCGCCTCCGGAAATCACACCAAACCAATAAGTACTATACGCAGCACCCATGATAGTTGCAGCCATCAACCACTGACCTGCAAGCAAGAATAAGAACAAGCGATCTGCCTGAACGTTGTCCTCTATCAGTTTGCTCTTACTTAAATCATCTGCAACGGACATTTCTTTCCTCGTGGCGGTTGTAGTTTTCCAATTTATTTTGGCTCAGCATAGACGAATTATGGGGTTTGTCACTAACCGGCCAATGGACAAATTCTTACTCAGTCACTGCAGATTATTTCCAGAACCAACTCGGCTACGGACTCCCGGCTCACCTTTATTTCGGCCAAGTGCGCGCCACGCAAACTGCGCCTCGCCATCAAGCCCGGACAGGTTAAGATTCAGAATGATTAAATCAAACGACTTCGGCATCAACACCCATTCATCCAAAAGTAGGACTTCCCGAGCTTCTGCAAATACCGACTCATAGCTTCTTCGAAAATACTGTCATCCGAGTGTAGTGTCTTGAATAAAACCTATATTAAAAGATGTTCAAAGCGAGGCGCAGCTCCCAGGCAATGGTCATTCGCATGTCAAGAACTGGAACGAAGCGATGGGCGTCTTGAGGGCTTCTCGAAGAATGGGACGCCGTTTGCTGAACTCAACGTAGAGTTGCGAAGTGAATTCGGCGGCTCATTTAAATATGCGTTTTATTTGAGACACTACACTCGATGATCGGAACCTTCATCACTGTCTCCGCCCATCTCGGACTTTATCCAGCGTACGAAACGTTGAATGTCTGATCGGTTGAAAGTATTGCGAGTGCAAATCAAGTAGTAGTTGTGTTCGGCCCGAACACTGACCTCGAATAATCGCACCAAACGTCCCGCACGCAGATCGTCAGCCGCCAGCACGCTGCTGCCAAGGGCAATTCCCTGTCCGTCCATCGCCGCCTGTAACACCATACTCGACATACTGAAGCGTGGCCCGTTAACCACTTCGAGACCCGCGACACCTGCCGCGGCCAGCCATTGACTCCAACCTGGAAAGTCACGGTCATCGGCACGCCCCCCAAAATGGAGCAGCGTCTGACCCGCCAGATCCGACGGGGAGGCGAAGCCCTGGCCGCGTTCCAACAGCCGGGGGCTACAGACCGGAAAAAGTTCCTCATCGGTCAGCAGCTCAAGGTGCAGCCCCCTTTCCTTGGGAGGACCGTAGCGGATCGCAAGGTCCACGTCCTCAAGGGAAAAGTCCACCAACCGCGTCGATGCATCGACCCTCAGGTCGATGTCGGGATGGCCACGACGGAACAATTCGAGCCTGGGCAACAACCACTTGGCACCAAATGATGGCGCGACACTCACGGTGATCAGCTTCTGGTTACCAAACTCCTGCGCCTTGATCACCGCCTGGTTCAGCAGTTCGAATGCCTCCTCGACAATCGGCAGCGCCTCACGTCCGGCTTCTGTCAGCCGGACGGACTTATTCTGACGCTTGAATAAGTCGACACCGATAAATTCCTCCAGCAGCTTGATCTGCTGACTGACAGCACCGGTCGTGACGTGCAGTTCGTCTGCGGCCTTCTTCAAGCTCTCAAGACGCCCAGCGGCCTCAAAGGTGCGCAGAGCCTTGAGTGGCGGCATTCGTCTCATCGGTAACCCTTTTGATGTAGAAAATATAAAACGTACTGATACACGTCTGTTCATTTAAAACTCAACCGCATCTTTTAGCATGCTATCGAGCTTCAAAATTTTTGATTTAGCAATTCTAGTCCTAATAGTGGTTGAATGTCAGTAGCCAGCGAAACATGGCTGTCTTTTTAGGTTGCTAACAGAACAATCAATTAACATCATAACTCATTGTTTTATATCGTTTATTTCCATTACCCATACCAAAAATCAAAGCCTTCCAACCCATTGATTTAAACAAAATCGTAAGCCAGTACTCATCGCAACTTAGGTATCGAGAAAGCCACAGGTATATTTTTGTTTAGTTTTTCTATATCTAACTGAAAATATATATGGTTTGTTCATATTTTGTGCATGTCGTATCTTTGTTATCAGCAGGGCTTATGGACAAAGCCAGCGCCGCTCTAGAGCTAGAAATTTTAAACCATAATAAACCGCTCAACTGAGAACAAGACCATGCAGACAGCCATTCCCTGCACCATGATGAGAGGCGGCACTTCCCGCGGCCCCTACTTCCTCGCCACCGACCTGCCAGACGACTGGGCCACCCAGGAGCAGGTACTACTGGCCGCGATGGGTTCGCCCAACCGTCAGCAAATAGATGGTATCGGCGGTGGAACTTCGCTCACCAGCAAAGCTGCAATTCTGTCACGCTCCAGCCACCCACAAGCCGATGTCGACTACCTGTTTGCCCAGGTTGGCATCGACAGACTGTACGTCGATATTGCTCCGTCCTGCGGCAACATACTCGCCGGTGTCGGTCCGTTCGCGATAGACGCCGGCCTGGTAGAAGCGACCGAGGACGAAACGATCGTGCGCGTGCGCAACGTCAACACAGACAAGCTGATCGAGGTCCGCGTAAAGACCCCCAATGGTCAGGTCGAATACGAAGGCGATACCCGCATCGATGGTGTTGAGGGAACAGCAGCGCCGGTGCTACTGAACTTCCTCGATGTGGCCGGTAGCAAGACTGGCAGCCTGTTACCAACCGGCAACGTCGTGGACATCATAGAAGGTGTGCCAGTCAGCTGCATCGATGCAGCGGTACCAATGGTGCTTATAGCCGCCCATTCACTGGGTAAAACCGGTGCCGAATCCAAAACCGAACTCGACAGTGACACCGACCTGCTGGCACGCATTGAGAAAATCCGCGTGGCAGCTTCCTGGAAGATGGGTCTCGGTGATGCCAAGGGCAAGGTAGTGCCGAAGGTTGCTCTGGTGAGCGCTCCTCGCCATGGCGGCACCCTGACATCGCGCTATTTTGTTCCGGACAACTGTCATGCCAGCCATGCAGTAACGGGTGCCATCTGTGTGAGCTCCTCGATTCTGCTGCCAGGGTCGGTATCAGCATCATTGGCCGGTCAGGTGGAGACCAATGATTTGATACGGCTCGAACACCCAAGCGGTCAGATCGACATTATGCTCGATGCGGTTTCCACAGCTGAAGGTGTCGAGATTCGCCGCGCAGGCGTCGTCCGTACCGCCCGTATGCTGTTTCGCGGCGAGCTCTATGTACCCAGTTCTATCTGGACCGGGAACCATTCCAAGGCTTCCTGATCCAAAAAATAATTCACGCTCAGGTACCCAGTTGATAGCTTCAGGGGATACCTTAAAACCACGCCGGACGCCCAACCTCATATCCGTTCCGGCCATAACAATAAGAGATGAGAACAATGCACAACCTAAAAACAACGTTTATTTCTAGCATCACCCGCTCACTCCGCCAGTCATTGGCCGCCGTTACCATCGGCGTTGGGGCCGTTGCCCTTGCTCCTCTGACACTGGCAGTAGATTTTTCCGGTAACCGTATTGAGATGATCATGCCCTTCAAGGAAGGTGGCGGTTCCGATACCTGGGGCCGTTTCTACGCTCCGAAGCTTGCAGAGCAACTGCCGGGCAGCCCTGTTATGGTTGTCAAAAACATTCCGGGCGGCGGTTCTACCAGTGGAGCCAACCAGTTCCAGCTACGGGCAAAACCGGATGGAGGAGACGTGCTCGCCTCCTCGGCCTCGACCATGTTTCCCTACATCCTCGGTGACCGCCGTGTACGCTATGACTATAAAGAATGGTCTGCGGTGCTGGCATCACCCACCGGTGGCGTGGTTTACGTCAGCCCGGACCTGGGGATCGACTCAGTTGCTGATATCGCCAAACTCAAAGATAAAAATCTGATGTTTGCCAGCCAGGGAGCCACCAGCATGGACCTGGTGACACTGCTTGCATTCAATCTGCTGGATATGGACGTAAAAGCCGTTTTCGGCATGAGAGGTCGCGGCGAAGGCCGATTGGCATTTGAGCGGGGCGAGGTCAACATCGATGCCCAGACAACCTCTGCTTTTATCAAGAAAGTGCAGCCCCTGGTAGATGAGGGTAAGGCAATTCCGCTATTCAGCTACGGCGTACTGGGCAAGGATGGCAAGATCAAACGCGATCCGAACTTCCCAAATCTGCCACATTTCGTCGAAGCCTACGAGATGGTTCATGGCCAAGCTCCGGACGGGGAAGCATTCCACGCCTGGAAATCCTTCTTCGTCGCCGGCTATGCAGCGCAAAAAGGCCTGTTCCTACCCAAAGGTACGCCTGACAACATCGTACAAGCTTACCGTGAAGCGGCAGCAAACGTGATTGCCCAACCGGGCTTTGCCTCCGAATCCGAAGACGTACTCGGCAACTATGAGCAGGCCATAGGCAACGATGCCGAGATGATGTTCGCCGAAGCGTTGAAGATGGACAAGGCTGCCAAGACCTGGGTCATCAACTGGCTCAATAGCGAATACAACGCCGGTCTCAAACTCAGCTCCAACTGATTCCGACAGGCGCCTCTGTGGGCTGCGACCCAGAAGGGCCAGCCTGCACTGTTTTAAGGTGATTGCCATGATTGATACAATAACTTCCTCGCTGCTGATCGTGCTCAGCGTCGAACATATTGCCTACCTGGTCGGTGGCGTCTGCCTCGGTCTGCTGATAGGCATCTTCCCGGGTCTCGGCGGCATCGCCGGTCTCTCGCTGCTACTGCCGTTTCTCTATGGCATGGAACCGACCTCTGCACTGGCCATGCTGATTGGCCTGGTTGCTGTCATTCCAACCTCCGATACCTTTGCTTCGGTACTAATGGGTATTCCCGGCTCCAGTGCCTCACAAGCCACCGTGCTGGACGGTTTCCCAATGGCCAAACAGGGCCACGCGGCCCGCGCCCTGGGTGCCGCTTTCAGCGCCTCGCTCCTGGGCGGTTTGCTTGGCGCTATTGCGCTGACTGCTTTCGTTTTGATCGCCCGCCCGCTGATCCTGGCGTTCGGCTCCGCCGAGCTGTTCATGCTGACGCTGTTAGGTCTCAGTATGGTCGGCGTACTCGCCGGCAACAGCCTGATAAAAGGCATCAGCGCCTGCGGTATCGGGGTCCTGCTGGGTAGCCTCGGCAGTGCACCCGCTACCGGCGAATACCGCATGTCCTTTGACAACATCTATCTGATGGATGGTATTCCGCTCGTTGTTGTCGGTCTTGGTATTTTCGCAATTCCTGAAATCATCGACCTGCTGCGCCAAAACCGCGCCATCAATGAAGCCTCAGAGCTTGGAAGTGGCTGGGTCGATGGCCTCAAAGACGTTATTCGAAACAAGTGGCTGGCCATTCGCTGCGCCATTATCGGCACGCTGGTCGGTGCCTTACCGGGTCTCGGTGGCAGCGTTGTCGACTGGATCGCCTACGGCCATGCCGTTCAAACCACCAAGGACAAACCCCGCTTCGGCAACGGTGACGTTCGCGGTGTCATTGCGCCGGAATCCGCCAATAACGCCAAAGAAGGCGGCGGTCTGGTGCCGACTCTGCTCTTCGGCATTCCCGGTTCCGGCAGCATGGCGGTTTTTCTCGGCGGCATGGTGTTGATTGGCCTTGAACCTGGCCCCGCCATGGTCGGCTCGCAGCTAGGCACTACCTATACCATCATCTGGTCGCTGGCACTGGCCAATGTTATCGGTGCCGGCTCCTGCCTGCTGCTGTCAAAATGGGTCTCACGCCTGACGTTGATTCCTTACGCACTGATGGCTCCGTTCATGCTGATGGTCATCTGCTTCGCTGCTTTCCAGGCTACCCGCAGCCTTGGCGACCTGGTCGCATTGTTATCAATAGGGGTGCTCGGCGTGCTGATGAAGCGTTTCGACTGGCCGCGTCCTGCATTCCTCATCGGTTTTGTCCTTTCCAGCGGCATGGAAACGTACTTGTATCAGGCCATTCAGTTCGACGGCTGGTCCTTTCTGCTCAAGCCTGGCGTGATGATCATTGCCGCCATCATCGTTCTGTCGGTCTATATTGCTATTCGCTCCAAACGCAGTAGCAGTAATGAGAACCAGGAAGACTCGACTGTCGCTGAGGCTCCACGCCGTCGTGCCCAGAATCTGAAACCGCAGGCTGCCTTTGCGGCCCTGGTTGCTGCCTTCTTTGCCTTCGCACTCTATGACGCGCTCCAACACTCTTTCCTTGGCGGCGTTTTCACCGCTGGCGTCAGCAGCCTGATGTTAGTGCTGTCCTTGACGATACTGGTCAAGCTGTTGCGCGGCCAGGTCGACGACCCTGTCAACTTCGACCACGAAGTTGAAGCTGGTTATGACAGTGACAGCACAGTGGCACGTCTGCCACACTACCTCTACTGGCTGACTGCGCTGGTGCTGGGTTGCTACCTGTTCGGATACCTGATTGCCATCGGCCTGTTCTTCGTCACCTTCCTGATGACCAAGGCGCGCATCTCTCTAGTCAAAACCCTGTCGCTAACCGGCGCAGCACTGAGCTTCCTCGTGATCCTCGCCCACATCATGGTATTGGACCTGCCCAGCGGACTGCTGCAGGATCTGGTACACATGCCCTGGCCCCTGAGTTAAGGAGAAACGGATGAACAGTCCCAAAGTATTATTGATGCCGCTGTCGAGCAGCGGCGAAGTATCTGAACGGTTACAGGGTGCGTTGGCGGTGGCGAAGTACTTCGGTGCCCAGCTCCAGGTGCTGCATGCCAGCGTCCACCTCAGCCGATTTGTACCCCACGAAGTCGCTGGTCTGTCACGCCAGTTCATGCAGGAACTTGAACAGATTGCGGGTACCCAATCGCGGCAGGATGCCGAGCAGCTTTTCAAGCTATTTAAACAGCTGGCTGATCAGGAAGGCGTCCCGATCAGCGAAACTCCGTTGCCGGATGACGCTTCCGCCTGCTGGCACGAAGTCGAGGGCCTGCGCAGCGAACTGGTTGCGCGCCGCGGCCGGGTTGCCGATCTGCTGATCATCCCCCAGGGCAAGGGCGGTGCGATCAGTTCGACACTCGAGGCCGCCATTCTGCAAAGCGGCAGTCCAGTGCTGGTCATGCCACGGATCCAGACCGATTTCTGTCCGCACCGCATTGCCATCGCCTGGAATGGCACTCCTGAAGTGTCTCGGGCGGTGCGCAGTGCTCTGCCATTGCTAAGTCGTTGCGACGAGGTGCGAATACTGACTCATGAAACCACCTCTGATCGGGTTCCCGGTCCGGAGGCGCTGCAAGCCTATCTGCATTGCCACCATATCAATGCCACACCACAGCGGGTCAAACACCGCAGCCGCACCGATGGTACTGACCTGCTCAAAGCAGCCCAAAGCCAAAATTGCGACCTGATTGTGATGGGAGCCTATAGCCACCACCGCTTGCAACAGCAGGCCTTCGGTGGCGTTACCCGCCGATTGTTGCAGCACAGCCCCATACCGCTGCTGATGAACCACTAAACTGCGACGAGCAGAGCTTCAGAACCCTTGCAGGAGCCTCAAAACGAGGCTCCTAAAGCAACAACCTACAGCCGCAACTTGCTCACCGCGGTTCAACTCCTCTGACATGTACGCCAGCTCCGGGAATAGTATTTTTCCAGGAGACACCCGATATGGCAGATATACTGCCGGATGTCGTGCAGACAACCGGCAAACTCAGGCTCACACCCCGGATCCAGCCGTCGATAGCAGCGGTGAATTTTCAGATGTGTCGGCAGGCTCCTGGAGAGAATCCGCCCCGTATAATGGATCCGCATTGGTTCTGACAGAACGGCCTTTCTGTTTGTAAACAAAGGCCTGACGTTCCTGATGATAACGACTATCCGGATCATCAAAGATACGCTTCATTTCTGTCAGCTCCTCATCGCGATATTGCGCTAACGGTTTGATGGATTCATCATACTGACGCTGCTGCCCTTTATTACTCAAGAAAGCCGGTAGATCGACCTGTTGTGACAGATCCCTGCAATACGTTTTAAGCTGTTCATGAAATGCCTGCCACTCTTCCGGGAATACAGTATCCGCCAGACCGATTTCAAACGCTTCAGCGGCCAGCATCGGTTCACAGTCAAGGGTAATTGTTTGTGCCTGACGATGACCAACCTTGGAAGGTAGCAAATATGTCCAATATTCAGATCCATATAATCCCATACGCTGGTAATGAGGATTCAGTACCACACCATCACGAATGATAACTTCATCGCAGGCCAGAGCGGCAATAACACCACCCGCTCCGGCATTGTTGCGTAATGCTGCGATGGTCATGTGATCAGGTGAGTCGATGATTTCCAACACCAGATCATTCATGGCATTAATGTTTTGCCATGATTCTTCGGCCTGATCATCTGCGGCTTCGATACAATTCAGATGAATACCGTTACTCCAGAAATCCTCACCGCCCATTAACACGATGTATTTCGTGTCAGTCTGTTTGATGGATGCCAGGGCATTTTTCAAATCAAGACATTGCCGGGTATTCATTGCGCCATTGTAGAAATTGAAATATAGATACGTGATGTCACCTTCCCGTTCACTATAGATTTCTTCTGCCACGGAATGACCTGACTCTATATTAACGTCCGACCATATGTGTGCCGGCAACAGTTGGCGTACCACCTGAGCCGCAGGTAACTTGATGGCCGGAAGTTGCGGGTGCTGTTTGCATTTCATCTGCCGGATCCAAACACTTCCGGTCGCGCATGCAAAACAAACCGAATCTTTGTAAACAGCGATGATGTCACCAGGATGTCCGCTACGGGAAGCATCTTCGATGGCCCCATACAGATAGACCGGATAATCATGAAGAGAAATCAGCACTCCCGGACTGGTATCTGCTGAGTTCATCTTGCCAACCACCACATGACTGGCATCTGATTGCCAGTCAATTGCACGGAATTCCTGCTTCATTAATGGCCGTAGCTTTCCTTTGACGTCTGGCCTGGTGTAATCCAACGGGCGTGGACTTATCTGTTGCTGTTCTATTTTTTTCAGCGTTGATTTGATCATATCTACCGCTGCGGAACTTACCTCACGCTTATAAACGCTGAGTTTTGATGCCTCACGCAAATCAAACACCCGGGTATCCCATATGTCCCCTGCATCCATTTCCGCATCTGCCTGCAACAATGTTACACCCCATTGCGGCATGTGTTCGAATATGGCCCAATCAAGAGAAGAAGGACCTCTGTCACCTTCTATGCCGGGATGAACAATCAGGCAAAGATACTGACGCCAGATATCTTCCGGTATTCTCTGGGTCAAAAACGGACAAATAATAATGTCGGGTTCAAAGTGTGACACCTGGTCACGCAGTATCGTTTCATTAAGGTCGTAATGCTGCTCAACGACATGCCCAAGCAACAACAGCTCTTTAAATACCCTTTGTGTTAAACCACTGAAAGCAGATGCAAGTATAAGAACTTTCAAATGGGGACCCTCCCGATAATCAGCAACATGTTCGATGGTGTTTTCGATATGGAAAATATCTGTTCGGCTATCGAAAGATCATTTATAGCATCGAATGAATAGAAAAGATAAATGCAAAAACACGACTATAGAAATGAAATTTTGAGAATAAAAAGCGATATTATTTTTCTATCAGAGCGATCAACAACGATGACGTAAGTCGTTAAAAAAACATTACAAACACGGCCTTAAAAAACAGATTCGCTTTTTTTAACATGGTGCTGATTATGTCCGTTAAGGGAATTTCGATGCGACATTCGGCAATTTAACGAAGTTTATTATTATTTTGTAGCTAACAACCGGACATACAAAGGACAATTTAATTTAACAGCCACAACATTCAAGCAGGTCTATTGACACTATTTCGTATAATTTTTGTGTAGAAATAAAAATGACAGCGGGCCCTGTCAAGCGATCCTCCACTCCGGGAATCATCAATTAGTTTTAGACAAGGCTCAATAATCAAGGCTTTTTATGTGAATAGAATGCTCCGATATGGCACTAAAGGATGAAGCAAAATATGCCAATCGCTCAGGAGATTTTGACTTCCGGATCAGCAGATAATGCATTGCAAACATCTGCCAGCATTTCAAAACAGCGAGGAGACAAAACCAGCCGCTTTCTAACCGAGCGGCCTGCTCAGCATCCTGGATTGTGTTTGAAACCCCAAGGTTTCATAAAAAGACTGAGCTCCACGGTTAAACTCCATCACTTCCAACCTGATCTCTAATGCTCCCTGGTCGATCGCCAGTCGCTCACACTCACTCATCAATTGTTTGCCGATTCCCTTTGATCGATGGCGTTCATCCACAATCAATGTGCCTACCCGACAGATGGGTCCAGCGACCAAAAACGGAATCGTCTGGTTAAGCTCTACCACCGCAGTCAGAAAACCGACGATCTTATTCTCCAACTCACAAACCAAAAATATCCTGCTGTTGTCCTGTAATGCTTTACTGATAAACCCCGCCGCTTCAGGGGTTGGAGGGGTAAAAACGTTAGGAGCATGAAGATGATGATACTCACTGATCTGATGATTCAGTTTTACCAACCCATCAAGATCGGCGGGAGTGGCTTTTCTAATTGTCATAATCGAATAATTCCGTGAAAATTTGTCGCCGCAGGCTTATTAGCGAATAACAGGTTCGACGAAACCAGTGTAGACAGGCCCTAGGCCGGTTTTTTACATAAATATCGCCCGTTTGCCAAGCCACCAGCTTAACTGCGCGCATATAGACGGCCTGTCTTTTCATATTTAGCCAACGGGTCACGATGAAAATTTGCCAGAAGAATCTCTGACAATCGTACAAAACCAACGAAAACTGGCCCCACTCCCACGTTCACATCGTGTTCCCATCTCAGAGTAACGTTGACGTGGTAGCGCCGATATATATCACCAAATACATGTCACCAGAGTTCAGTATCTGGAAATTTTCCGGCAAGTTATCAATCACACAGACAAAGACTTATCGTTAATGTGGCACATAATCACCGTTCTCAATTTTTGATTCTTGAAACTTTTTCCAATGCTATAGAGCAAGGTTGACATCAATAGAAATTGTGTGTGTGCTGCTCTGATTGTCTGTCAGGAGGAGGCTGGTACTGTGACAGGTAATCATCATTCCATAACAAACACTCAATGGCTGGTGGGAAATCCTTCCCGCCTAGCTCAGATCAGTGCTTTGTGGATCGGCTCTACCGGACTCTTGATACTTGGTCTGCAACCTATCTTGTTAGGTGCCTTGTTGACCGAGAACAGGGTGACCTATGACCAACTGGCCATTATGGCAACCGTGGAAATCCTGGCTATCGGGATCGGTTCGGTGCTGGGGGCGTTTGTCCTGTCCAGCCGTCACCTGAGGCTCAAAGCTGCAATACTGGTCATTCTGTTAGCCTTCTTTGATTTTGGCACTGCGGTGGTGGATGGCGCGGTACCACTGATTGTCCTACGGGGACTGGCCGGAATACTCGAAGGTGGCATGGTGGCTATCGCGGTGGAACTGATCGCCCGTGCGGTACATGCCGGCCGCTATGGCGGCTATTTTGTTTCCATGCAAACTATTGCACAAAGCATTACCGGGCTTATTCTGTCGCAATGGGCAATTCCAACGGGCGGCTCCCGGGCAGGGTTTATCGTGTTATCGACCCTCTGTCTGTTGACTGTGATATGTGTGACCGTCATGCCACGAGAGTACGCCAAAATCCCACCCTCTGCACACCACCAACCGCCCACCAGCTGGAAAGGGCAGCCTCTGTTATCACTGTTGTGTATTCTGTTTTTTTATATGTTTCTGGGCTCCCTGTGGGCGTTTCTCGAACCCTTGGGACTACAGGCAGACATTCCGGCTACCACGCTCGGCGTCATGGTTTCCGCCAGTCTCGGCATTCAGGTACTGGCAGCGTTATCCGCCATCATTGCAGAACGAAAGGTAGATTTTCAGATTCCTCTGGCCATAAGTGCACTGGTGGCAATCGGTGTCTCGCTGGTACTGGCAACAGCTCCCGGCTTAAAGGCTTTCTGGGTTTGCACTGCATTGATCGGGTTTGTCTGGTTGTTTGTCGTACCGTTTCAAATTCAGCTGACTGTCGCTTGCGATGCCACTCGCAAAACTGCGTTGCTGGTACCGGCCGCACAGTTATTCGGTGCAGCCCTGGGGCCTGTCTGTGTTACCCCGTTTATCAGTGCCGACAATTTCAAACCAGTAGCCGGATTTGCGGCTATTTGTGCAGGACTATCATTCGCCGTACTGCTCTCGCTGATCTTCAAGCAACGACAGCAGCGCCGGCTGTTACCGCAACCATAACAACTGAACCGACAACGATATTTATTGAATCTGCAGTCATCCGGGAGGCATAAAAATGACAACCACAGCGCTATCTCAATGGCAGAACTGGTCCGGCTATGTATCGGCCAGTCCACAAAAAATACTGCGTCCAGCAGACCAGCAAGCGTTACAGGAGTTAATTCGGGAAGCACCCGCACCACTTCGTTTTGTCGGTTCGGGCCACTCCTTTACGCCACTGGTCGCCAGTAGTGGTTCCATCATTGATTTATCGGCATTTACCGGCCTGTTGGATCACAATGCCGATGAAATGACTGCCACCATTGGTGCAGCCACCCGGTTGTCGGATCTCATGAAACGACTTCAGAGCATTGGCCAGGGTCTGCCAAATATGGGGGATATCGACAAACAAACCATCGCCGGTGCGCTGGGTACTGCGACCCATGGCACAGGCATCACCCTGGGTGCCTATCACACCCAATTACAAGCTATGACGTTTGTAGATGGCTGTGGAGATGTCCGGGAATTTATTCAGGGCCGGGACGACGACATGATCCATGCCACTGGCGTCACCCTTGGAGCCTTTGGGGCACTCACCCAAATCACCATGAAGAACGTGCCGGGTTATCGCCTGCGCCGGCAGCGACGCTCCATCCCGGTCACGGATATGCTGAACAACCTGGACACTCTGATGAGCGCCCATCGCACCACCGAGTTCTTTGTCATTCCTTATTCTGATCAAGCCCTTTATGTCAGCAGCGATCTGTCGGATCAGCCACCCTCTTCACGTCCGGCAGAAGAGGATGAAGACGGTCTGAATACTCTCAAAGCCCTGCGCAACTGGTTGTCATGGTTCCCTTGGCTGCGTAGAAAACTGATTGGCTCGGCACTGGCAAAAGTACCGATGGAGGACTATGTCCAGGAATGGCTGAATGTGTATGTCACTGACCGTCGGACCCGGTTCAATGAAATGGAGTACCATCTGCCGTTCGAAGCCGGTGCCAGTGCCTTGCGCGAGTTGATCAAAATGGCCGAGACCCGCTTTCCAGAGGTATATTTTCCTCTCGAAGTCAGAGCCGTCGCTGCGGATGATTTCTGGCTCAGCCCGTTCTATCAACGACCAACTTGTTCGATTGCCGTACACCACCTGGCTGGCGAGAATCCACAACCGTATTTCCATGCCGCTGAAGAAATCTTCCGCCGCTATGACGGCCGTCCACACTGGGGCAAAATGCATAACCTCAACAGCCGCGATTTCGCCCGACTATACCCGCGCTGGCAGGACGCCATGGAAGTGCGCCGCAGCATGGATCCGGCAGGACGCTTTCTGTCACCTTATCTGCAACAGATTCTGAGCACCTGATATGGCACATGATCAGTATTTCAGTGGTCTTGCCGGGGCTTTGTCCCAAGCCGGTATATGGCGGCCAACCCTGTTAATCGACAAGGACCGCATGGATCACAATCTGCAGCTGATCAGCAGCCGGTTGCCATCGCACCTGAGTTTACGCATCGTCGATAAGTCACTGGCCTGCCTGCCACTGTTGAAGCATGTCATGCAGAGCCTCAACAGCCACAAAATTATGAGCTTTCACTTGCCAATCACGCTGCAGGTATTGGATCACTGGCCGGATGCAGAAATCCTGTATGGCAAACCCATGCCCGCAGATGCATTGCGACGCTCACAGCAGACCATCCCGGACAACCTGTTCCGCCGACTGTTGCAGCAAACAACCTGGTTGATCGACACCCCTGAACGACTGGCACAGTACCATGCGCTGGCAGCATCGTTTGGGTGTGATCTGGCATTCGCATTTGAAGTGGATGTTGGCTTGCATCGTGGTGGCTTTGCCACTCCGCAGATGCTGGCCCAGGCAGTCTCGCTTCTTTCAGGCGATTCCCGGCTCAAATGCCGGGGCATCATGGCTTACGATGCGCAGGTGGCGGAAATCCCGGCGCTGTTTGGAGGACCGCCCAAAGAACTGCACCGCAGCCAACAAAAGTTAATTGCCTTCCAGAATTGTCTGCCGGAAGCCAGCCGCGAAATCATCAATACCGGCGGCAGTAAAACCATTCTCTCCTATTCGGCCGAAACGCCGGCCAACGAAATATCGGTAGGCTCCGCTTTTTTACAGCCCACGGATTTCGACCTTCCGGCTCTAACCGCATTAAAGCCGGCGCTGTTCCTTGCGACACCTGTGCTGAAAACCGTTCATGCAACACTGCCCGGACCATTGTGGTTAACCCGTCTGCTACAACGATTAAGGGTATTTCCCCGGAAAGGGTGTTTTATCTACGGTGGTAAGTGGATGGCAGAGCCGGTATCCCCTGCCGGCTTGAAAGCCAACCGTTTGTGGGGGGAGTCGTCCAATCAGCAGTTTATGGCACTGCCGGACAACCACACGCTGCAACCGGACGACAGGGTGTTTTTACGTCCCACTCAGAGCGAGGCGGTGCTGCAATATTTGGGTGATATCGCCATCTGCCAAAACAACATTATTGTGGACTACTGGCCGGTACTGCCCACCGCCTGATTCGTTTGAACAGCACAAAGCCTGTGCGCTCAGGCTTCGTATCAGGCAATGAATGAGCATCGGCCCGGTACCGGTCATTCCGGGTCGATATTTTCCTCCTCCACATTAAATACCAAGTTCAAATCCACTTTCCGGTGTTCCCAGAAATCCAGATTCAAGCTGTATTCGATGTCATGCAGATGCTGGCTCATACACTGGACGGCCGAGTGGCTGTTGCCGCTTTCGAGAGTCTTAATAATATTGTTGTGCTCGTCACAGCCACACTCGGGGTTATTGTGTTTCTGATAGAGCGAGATAATCAGTGAGCTGCGGGTAATCAGGTTTTTCAACATATCCACCAGTACCGGATTACCGGACAATCTCGCCAGCAACAAATGAAAGTCTCCAGACTCACGGATAATATCCTCACGCCTTCCCCGCATAATCGCTTTCTGCTCCTGCTGTATTTGTTTTTTCAGCAGAGTTACGTCCATTTTGCGCAGTCTCTGTACCAGCATTTCGATAATGCCCCGCTCCAGAATCGTTCGCGCCATAAAAATATTACGCGCTTCTTCAACCGAAGGCTGGGCGATACTGGCACCTTTATTTGTTTCTATCGTCACAATATGACGAAGGGCCAGCCGTTGTAAGGCGGCACGGACATGATTGCGATTGGCTTTTAGATTATCGACCAGTTGCGCTTCCACCAACCGGGTGCCTGGTGGTAATCGCTGTTCCGCTACGGCCTGCGTGATTGAATCGGTGATGCGTTGAATTTCCAGTTCTTTTTTTGACAAACCCATAGTTGCCATCCTGCCCATCAAAATATTGTTAACAATCTCGAATCAAAATATGCCCGTTTACGAAGGCGGCCCATGCTTCCAGAGCGCACCAAAAAGAAACAACGACAAACACTTTCGTGCACAACAGATGCAGAAATGCCGCATAAAAGTTCAAAAAAGGCGCTTAAAGGGCAGAACTGCAAATATGGCACCGCTGTTGCAGTTTACTGGATCAAGATTGTTAGCAATTTTTATGAGAAACCTATGAAAGGCGCAGTTGAACTCATCAAACTCAGTAAATCTTATGATGATCACGTCGCGGTCAAAGACATTGATCTGCGCATTCCGGCAGGCAGTTATTGCTGTCTGCTTGGCCCCAGCGGATGCGGTAAAAGTACAACTCTGCGCATGATTGCCGGCCATGAGGATGTCACCGACGGCGATATTTTATTGAATAACCGCAACGTGACAGATCTGCCACCCAGACAACGTGGTACGGCGATGATGTTTCAGAATTATGCGTTATTTCCTCACATGTCGTGTGTTGACAACGTGGCTTACGGACTGAAAGTTTCCGGAGTCAGCAAAGCGGAACGACATGCGTCTGCTATGGACATGCTGTCATTGGTCAACATGACGGATCATGCTAAAAAATTACCATCGCAACTTTCAGGTGGTCAGCAACAGCGAGTGGCATTGGCACGGGCGTTAATCTGCAAACCGGATGTCGTGTTATTGGATGAACCTCTATCTGCACTGGATCCGTTCCTGCGTATACAAATGCGCAAAGAACTTAAACAGCTGCAAAAAACATTGGGTCTGACATTTATCCACGTTACCCACTCGCAGGAAGAGGCATTTGCACTGGCCGATATGGCAGTCGTCATGGATAACGGCCTTATTCAACAACAAGGACATCCCAAAGCAATCTTCGAAAAACCAAACTCAGCGTTTGTTGCTGATTTTATCGGTGGTCATAACGTTCTGTCACCGGGTGTACTCGACAACGCTGACATACAACAGCCATTTTCCGTTCGTGCCGATCAAATAACCATCTCCGCTTTTCAAAGTCGTCCGGATGAAGATGCTTATTACACTTACGGAAAAATTATCGATATCGAATTTCAGGCACAGTTTTACTTCATCGAGATCCTGCTCGATAGCGGTGAAAAGGTGATCTGTTATATCGCTGAAGAAAAAATGGATGAGCAGGTCATTACGCCCTCAAACAAAGTAATGCTGAGCTGGAAGCAAAAGCACGTCAATTTATTTGCCTCTTTCTGACTGATCAACGGAGTACCGCCATGAACGAAAAAGACAGCAACCCTACAACCTCCACAGAAACCAAAACCGGTGTCACCCGCCGGGACCTCATCAAGGGTGTCGCCGGCGCCTCGGCTGTTGCCGTGGGTAGCGGAGCCATCACCGGGTTTCCAATGGTCTGGGCACAGAACATCAAGAACATTACGCTGAGACAATTCGGTACCGGTGTTTCCAATCTCAACGCCATCGCCGAAAAATGTAAAGAAGACCTCGGATTCAATCTGCAACTGACATCACTGGACTCTGACAGTGTTACCCAACGTGCAGTGACCCAGCCAAAATCTTATGACATTGCTGATATCGAATACTGGATCTGTAAAAAAGTTTTTCCATCGGGTGTCATGCAACCACTGGATGTTAGCCGGTTAAAAAACTACGACAAAATATCACCCCTGTTTATCAATGGTAAACTCACCCCCGACTCCACGATTGCCCAGGGCACCGCGCCGCATACGGTCGGTTTTGTGGAAGAGAAAGGGTCTAAATCCTTTGCCAAATCCCCAACCAACTGGATGACGCTGATCCCGACGATCTATAACGCCGATACCCTGGGTGTTCGTCCTGACCTGGTGGGACGGCCCATTACCCAGTGGTCCGATATCATGGACCCGGCCTTCAAAGGCAAGACTTCCATTCTGAATATTCCTGCCATCGGTATCATGGATGCCGCCATGATTTGTGAATCCATGGGCGTGATCAAGTACGGCGATAAAGGCAACATGACCCGCCAGGAAATCGATACCACCATGAAAGTATTGATGGATGCCAAACGCTCAGGACAATTCCGCGCCTTCTGGAAAAGTTTTGATGAGTCGGTCAACCTGATGGCATCTGGTGAAGTTGTAATCCAGAGCATGTGGTCTCCAGCCGTTGCTGCTGTACGCAGTCGTGGTATTCCCTGTGTCTATCAGCCATTGAAAGAAGGCTACCGTGCCTGGGGTGGCGGACTTGGCCTGGCCTCGCATCTAAGCGGCCTGGAGTTGGATGCTGCGTATGAGTATATCGATTGGTATTTATCCGGCTGGGTAGGTGCCTATCTCAATCGCCAGGGTTATTACAGCGCTGCACCGGAAACCTCCAAAGCATTCATGACTGACGACGAGTGGGGTTTTTGGATCGAAGGCAAAGAGGCCAAAGGCGATATTCTGAGTCCGTCCGGAGATATTATGGAAAAAGCAGGCGCCAAACGTGATGGCGGTTCTTATTGGGATCGTATGGGTAACGTCGCGTGCTGGAACTCGGTGATGGATGAAAACAAATACATGGTTCGCAAGTGGAATGAATTTATTGTTTCGTAACCCGCGACCGCTGACCAGCCAGCCCTGAAACAGGCCTGGCCGGTCAAACACTCAAGAAAGTGATGTGAACATGACAACACTGATCAACAAAAAAAATGTTGCCAGTTACTGGCAGTCCTTTCCGTTGACACTGGTACTGTGTCTGTTTCTGGTATTTCCAATTATCGTGATTGGTATCGTCAGTTTCTGGGACTATAACGAATACTCTATTATTCCGGATTTCATTCTGGAAAATTATGAATTTCTATTAACGTCTTCGGTGACGTGGCAGGCATACCTGAAGACCTTCGAGTATGCGTTTCTGACACTGCTGCTGACGTTGGGAATCGGCTTTACAGTAGCCTATTTTCTGGCCTTTCATATTCGCTCATCGGCCACCCAAACCATTTTGTTTCTGCTCTGTACCGTGCCATTTTTAACTTCCAATATCATTCGTATGATTTCCTGGATTCCATTGTTGGGGCGCAACGGTTTGGTAAATACCGGATTACAATCCATAGGGCTCATCGACCAGCCGCTGGAGTTTTTATTGTACAGCGATTTCGCCATCATCCTGGCGTACGTACATCTTTATACATTGTTCATGGTAACCCCGATTTTCAACAGCATGATGAGGATCGATCACAACCTGGTGGAAGCAGCAATCGATGCCGGCGCATCACCGTTTCAAATTCTGAAAGACATCATTATTCCACTGTCAAAGTCCGGCATTATTATCGGCTCGATTTTTGTGTTTACGCTGGTGATGGGGGATTTTGTCACGGTCAAAATCATGGGCGGCGGCATACGCGCCAACGTTGCCATTTTGATTTACAACGAGATTTCCCTGCTGCAATACCCGGCGGCAGCTGCCGGGGCAATGATCTTATTGATCACCGTCATCATGATGCTGGTGATTCTGTTTCGACTTGTGGATATTCGTAAGGAGCTTTGACATGAAAAAACGGAGTTCCGGATTTTTTATACTGGCTGGTTTTTTTATCCTGTTCGTTTTATTTCTGTACGGACCGACCATCACCATCGCAGTTCTGTCCTTTCAAGGACCAGGAGGAGGACTGACTTTTCCCATGCAGGGCACCTCGCTTCATTGGTTTCAACAGCTGTTTGTCAAACAGGCTGTCGGTGATTTTGGGGCTGCATTAGTACGTTCACTGATGCTGGGAACCATGGTCATGATCACTACGCTGGTTTTTTCTTTGCTGGCAGGCATGGCATTCCGAAAACGTTTTGCCGGTAGCTCACTGATCTTTTATCTGGCTCTGGCCAGCCTGATCATTCCCTCCATTTTAATCAGTCTGGGTATAGGACTCATGTTT
This sequence comes from Gynuella sp., assembly GCF_050297175.1. NCBI lineage: Bacteria > Pseudomonadati > Pseudomonadota > Gammaproteobacteria > Oceanospirillales > Saccharospirillaceae > Gynuella > Gynuella sp. The sequence goes on from NZ_JBNKSF010000057.1 coordinate 112,355, forward strand.
GACCGCCTGGATCTGACACCACAGTGGTTCAGTTCCGGTTTTGGCTCTCACCTAACTTGGACCCTGCCCTTTGGGCTGTTAATCATGTTTGCGGTGTTTAACCGTTTCAACCCTGCCTATGAAATGGCCTCCGCTGATCTTGGTGCCTCCGACTGGCAAACATTTCGTTTTATTCTGTTGCCACTGCTGGCACCCAGCCTGTTGGGGGTGGCCTTGTTCGGCTTCACCCTGAGTTACGACGAGTTCGCCCGCACCCTGATGACATCCGGCAGTTTCAATACCCTGCCGCTGGAACTATTTGCCATGACCACCAACGTCACCACTCCAGTACTTTATGCCTTGGGCACACTAACCACACTGGTATCACTGGCCTGTATTTTAATCACAATTATTCTGGTGCGGCTGTTGCGCCGCAGCCTGACCAAAACGGTATGAGCACATCCTATGGCGATCATTGTCATCAACCCGAATTCATCCACCTCCATGACCCGGCAATTGGAGCAGGAATGCCAGCAATTGGACGGTTTGCACCACGAAATATATTTCGAAACCTGCAACGGTTCACCCAGTAGCATAGAAGGTCATAGTGATGGCGCTATCGCCACGTTCTATCTGCTGGAGAAAATCCGTGCCTACGAGAACAACCTCGAATCTTCTCATGCCAGCGCCTACGTCATCGCCTGTTTTGATGATACCGGTCTGGAAGCGGCCAGAGAACTGACCAACCGCCCGGTCATCGGCATCGGCGAAGCCGCTATGCACGCGGCCAGTTTGTTGAGTCATCGTTTCTGTATTATGACCACACTGCAGCGCTCAGTACCGATTCTGCAGCGTAATCTTGACCAATATGGCCTGACCAATCGCTGTGCCGGGGTATTTGCCTCAAACATTCCGGTGCTGCAGCTGGACAGCAACCCCGACAGCTATGACCGTGTACTGGCCGCCGCCAGAACTACCTTACAGCACAGTCACGGTGAAGCACTGATTCTCGGCTGCGCCGGTATGAGTCAATGGGTTCGTGCCATGGAGCAGGATTTGGGCATGCCAGTGCTGGATGGCGTGCGTATTGCTATTAAATTCGCCGAGTCTCTGATTGACCTGAAACTGATGACCAGCAAGGTAGGCAGCTATCGTTACCCAGAACTCAAAACCTATGATTAAGCATCATCCATCATGACAAATAGGCCCGCGATAGACTGGCGCTGACACAATCGGTCATGGAAGATAGTGCAACTGTCAGATAACCAGGGGGTTCGCAATTGAAATACGATGTCGCGGTGTTGGGTGCTGGAATGGTTGGTGTTTGCGTGGCCATACACTTGTTACAACAGGGCCGTTCGGTGCTGTTGATGGATCGCAACGATGCAGGTGAAGAAACCTCCTATGGCAACGCTGGATTATTGCAACAGGAAGCCGTGCGTCCTTATGAATTTCCACACGAACCATCTGTCCTTTTGCCGGCCGCATTCAACCTGCGTCTGGATGTACGCTACCACCTGACAGCCCTACCGAAGCTGATACAGCCACTCTGGAGCTATTTCCGGCACTGCTCACCTCGCCGCTATGAGAGTATTGCCCAGGAATACGGACACATTATCAATATGACCCTGGCCTGCCATCAGGAGCTGATCAGCGCCGCCGGGGCAGAACAACTGATCCGTAAAGTTGGCTGGATCAGTCTCTATCGCACAGCAAAAGGCCGGCATAAAGGACTCCGGACACTCGATGCCTATACTCGTCAGGGCGTTAATTTCAAGGTGTTGAACGGTGACGAGCTGGCAGAGATAGAACCCGCTATCAAAGGCCATCATGCCGGTGGCGTGCACTGGCAGGATCCGTGGATCGCCGGGCATCCGGGTCAACTGGTCAAAGCTTACACCAACCTGTTTAAACAACTGGGAGGCGTATTTGTGCAGGGTGATGCCGGCAGTCTGAAGCGTAGTCATCAGCAGAGCTGGCAGCTGCGCGACCATCAGGACACCCTCCTCGAAGTAGATGAAATCGTCATCGCACTCGGACCATGGTCGGCAGAAATCACTGCCAGATTCGGTTACCGGCCGCCCATGTTTTTCAAGCGCGGCTATCACATGCACTATCAATATCCAGCCGGACAGCCCCGACTGACACGAGCCGTACAGGACAGTGAGAAAGGTTACATGATGACACCGATGGATGCCGGCCTGCGCATCTGCACCGGTGCCGAACTTGGCCTGCGCGATACCCCTTCCACGCCGGTACAGATCGACCGCGCCGAAGCCATTGCCCGAAAGCTCATTCCATTGGGCGAAAGACTCGATGCCGAACCGTGGCGTGGAGCCAGACCGTGTATTCCCGACATGAAACCGATTATTGGCCCGTTGCCCGGCGCACCAGGACTCTGGTGCGCTTTTGGCCATGGTCACCAGGGATTCACCATGGGCCCGGCAACCGGAAAACTGCTGGCCGCCATGATGACCGGCCAGACGACAGACATCGATATGTCCGGATTTAGGGCCGAACGGTTCAAAAAACCGTAACTGACACCTTCACAACCCACTGTATATGAACGCCACATTGGACTTCACTGAAGGATGAATGCAGTTCGATGCAATTGAATCACTATTGGATGATTCAACCGTTCTTCTGATTTCATGTTGACTGACAAAAGGAGCACCGACGCACGTTGGTCAGTCTTCGATTCATCATTTATAGACCGGAGATGCTGAAAACAGACATCTGGAAAACTGACGGATACTCTGTATCGGTATATTCTGTATACCCTGCTGATATTAGTTTTGCTCCCAACCTTTTTCGAGACAGCATCACTGTAATAGCTCTTTTATGAGAAACAAACGTGCACAAAAAAAAGTAAATTCCAGCTATGAATTGAAGCAACAGCTTGTCTATAATGGCCTGCCTTTTTTAGGGCCATATTCCGCCTGGGATAACAATTTCAGCATATGAGACGGAGGTTAAAGGATTTAGACATGGTCGAAACAAATTCTGGAAATGATCAGTTGGATGAAACAGAGTACAAACATCTGATCGCCTATTACATCGATAAAAACGACTCCTCCGAAGCACTCAAACTCACCAAGCAATCGTTACACTCTCATCCGAATTCAGCCGAACTCAAATATCTTGGGGGTACTGTCTATGCTGATATCGGCATGTACGAAAAAGCTAAAGAATTACTCACCGATGCCATTGATGCGCTCAAATCGCCTGAACCGGCGGTGTTTCAATTAGGTTTGTTGTACCTGACTTCCGGACAGATTGAGCAGGCCGGGCAGATATGGGAACGTTTATCCACCTTACCGGAAAATCATTTTCTCCGCTGTTTTGTTGATGGTCTGACCGCCATGGTACAGGACCAGTTTGATGCTGCCAGAGTGGCAATTGAACAAGGTATTTCTACTAACACAGAGTTACCGGCTCTTAACATAGATATGGAAAAAGTACTTACCCAGATTGCCCAGATAACTGACAACGATGCATCCGTTGAAAGCAGTCATATTCTGTTATCCCGATACGATTCTCAAAAACCATCATGAGCAAGATTTCAGGCATTTCTGAAATACAGGCGCTGCTACGACAACAGGCAGGGCGTCTTTCCGAAAGCGATCGTTTACGATCGGGTTCCAATGCCCAGGAAAGTCGTGGAGTATCGCAGAGCCGGCAAATAGATCTTTCCCAGATCGTGGAAAAAGCATACAAAAGGGCCAAAAGTGACCAGCTGTCTGTTGAAGACAAAATCAGGATTATCATCCGGTCAATACTGTCTTGGGAATTTGGTGACGAAATTCTCGATGATGTTCAGAGTATCGAACTGTCAGAAAAAATATTAAATCACATAGAATCAAATGCCACGTTGAAGGCAAAAATCTGTCGATTGTTTGATACAGTGTGACAATATGATAAACAATACTCAGGTGCACTCCAGAGTCGTCTGTCTGTCATAATTGAGTGCACCAATACAGCCATATGCCTTGAGGGGAAAAAATGAAATCCGTCGAACAATATATCAGAGAAATTTCCCCTCTTTGTCAGCAGCGTGACTTTCATTCGGCAGTCACATTACTGAAGCAGGCTGTCAACGATTACCCTGATCACGAAATTTTACTGGGTCTGCTGGCATCCAGTTATCAGGAGCTGGGAATAACAGAGCGCGCTCAGAAACTGTATCAAACCATCATTACACTCAACCCCGAAAATTATCTGGCTATTCATCAACTCGGCCTGATTGAGTTCCAGCAGCAGAATTGGCAGGCTGCGTTGTCTGTATGGGAACAACTACTGCGTCGCCCGGATGACTTTCTGACCAAATATTACGCAGCACTCTGTTACGAGCAATTGGAAAATCCGGCACAAGCCCGCGTCATGGTTGAAGCCGCTCAACAGGCAGCGCCCGAAAACCATGCAATATATTCAGAAATATTAGAGCTGAAGGAAAGAATAGGTGAACATTGAACAGGCATTGGAAAAGAGCAGGCGCTATGAGCAATACCTCGAACTCGACTCCGACAATACTCTGTTGCTGATACAACTCGGCGATGCTTACCACGCCGCCGGTCAATTCGACAAAGCCCGTTCCACATTCGAAAAGTGCCTCGCACTGGAATCGGATAATGAAGTCGCCAAAAGCCGGTTGGCCAGCGTATTGCTGTCGGAAGGGTCTTTGGATCAGGCTGCCATATTGCTGACCGAGCTGTTGAAACAACACCCGGACAATCCCGTGCTCAGGCACAACCTGGCGATCTGCCAGTTTGCCGGAAATCAGTTACAGGAAGCCAAATCGGTTTTTCTGGCTCAGCAGAATGATCCACAACTGGGTCGCTCGGCAGGTTTTTATCTGGCTTCAATTCTGCAAATGGAAGACCGCCTGCCCGAAGCCCTGGGGATCATCAGCCAGCTGCTGGACCAACAGCAGGAACCCTATCTGTTGGGTTATCAGTCTACCCTGCTGTATATGCTGGATCGCATCGACGAGGCTCTGGCAGTTGCCAAACACGTGTTGACAATCGACCAGGACAATGCCGATGCCTGCTCCACTCTGGGAACGTTTTATGCCGAACAGCTTGAAACGGAACTCGCGACCGACCTCTTCCGTCATATGACCCTCCATGCGCCTGCCGATGTTCGAGGATGGCACGGGCTTGGACTCGTCAAAATGCATGAACAGGATCTGCCAGGTGCCATTGAATATTTTGAACGCACCACTCGAATGGTGCCGGACAGCATTGCCATGTGGAATACCCTGGCCTGGGCATATTTTAATCATCATCGCTACCAGGACGCAGAAGCATCGTTCTCGCGGGTACTGGAAATCGATCATAACAATTCCGATGGTTGGGGCGGACTCGCCTGTGCCCTGGCCATGCAGAAAAAAATTGAACAGGCCGAACAACATACCAAAAAAGCCCTGTTGATGGATCGCTCCTCTTTTGCTGCATTATTTGCCAAATCACTGCTGGTAGCATTGAAAGGTAACGAAGCCAGAGGCAAGCAGATGTTAACCAAAGTATTGGAGCAGCCGATTCGGCCCGGTGGTGAACCGGCCATTGATCTGATTAACCGATACATGAAGAAGACAGCCACCAAAGACCGTGCTGTCATTACCAGTAAGACCTCAAAAAAACCACACTGAGAACAACATGAGTATCGACTTTGCGCTGGTCCTGACCAGCGACATGTTATGGGTGGCCATCAAAATCGCCGCGCCGATTCTGGGACTGACAATGGCTGTTGGTCTGCTGATCAGCCTGTTCCAGGTAGTCACCCAGCTGCAGGAAATGACCCTGACATTTATTCCCAAACTGGCAGTGGCAGTGTTTGTGCTGATTGCGTTTGGCGGCTGGATGCTGACCACTCTGGTGGACTACGCACGAACTCTGATTGCCAGTATTCCCAATCTGTTGTGACCCTCACGGAAAACACCATGAACATTGAAGTTGCCGAAAGTTCTGTCATTGCTGTGTTTCTCGCCTTTGTCAGAATCGGTGCGTTTTTGTTGTTTGTTCCGGTCTTTAACTTTGTCAGATTACCATTGCTGATCAGAGTGTTTTTCTCCCTGACAATGGCCTTGTTTTTGATGCTGAACGTCGGTTTCCCAACGCTTGAACTGACTCCGTTGGGCCTGATATCGGCCATCGGCAGTGAAGTCATCAATGGCAGTGCCATGGCATTTGGCATGCTGGCGGCGTTTGCCGTCTTTCACTTTGCCGGCCGGGTACTGGATTTTCAAATGGGTTTTGGCGTGGCAGGTCTGATTGATCCAACCACCCAGGTACAATCACCATTGATTGGTACCGTGCTGAATCTGCTGGCGGCAATAGTGTTTATTCTCGCCGGCGGCATTTCCGCCATCTTTCGCAGTCTCGCTCTGTCTCTTGAAAACGTTCCTCCGGGACAGCCTTTTTCCTTACAAAATGCCGAATGGTTTATGGCTCACGCCGGGCTGATTTTCACACTTTCTGTTGCACTGGCTGCCCCGGTGCTGCTGGCCATTTTTCTGCTCGACATATTAATGGCATTTGCTGGTCGGACCATGCCGCAAATGAATGTATTTATCATCAGCATCCCGTTTAAGATCACATTGGGTATGGTCGTCATTGCCACCACCATCGTATCTGCCCAACCGATCTTCCGAAAAGTCTTCAACGCAATTTTTGAGTTCTGGGAACCGTTTTTCTGATGGCTGAACAGGAATTCGACAAATCCGAGCAACCGACACCGTTCAAGTTGCAGGAGGCACGGAAAAAAGGTCAGGTAGCCAAGAGCCTTGAACTCAGTTCCTGGCTGCTACTGCTTGCCGGTTTCGGCATTTTTACCACACTGGGCTGGGGGTTAGTGACCGGACTCGGGCACATCAGTCGCTTTTTGTTTTCGCAGGCTGCCAATATCCGTCTGACAGAAGGTCATTTTCTGTTTATCAGCGAACAGATCATCGCGACTGTAGAGTCGGCACTGTGGCCATTTTTTGCGACGCTGGCGATCGTTGCCATGCTGGCCACTCTCGTGCAAATCGGCTTTATCTGGTCTTTTTTTCCGTTAAAACCCGATATCCAGCGGCTCAATCCGGTACAGGGTTTCAAACGTCTGTTTTCATTACGGCTGTTATATGAATCTGCCAAGAGCGTGATCAAGCTGTTATTGTTTGGTGGTGTACTCTGGATTGTACTGCAACAAATGCTGCCCTATCTGGCACAGGCATTTGATATGCAACCACCGCAGATCGTGGCGCTGTTTCAATACTGGAGCAGCAAACTGATTTTTTCCTTACTCGCAGTTCTCTTGATCATCACCCTGCTGGATCTGGTATATACCCGGCGGGATTTTATTAAGCGGATGCGCATGAGCAAACGTGAGGTCAAGGATGAACATAAAAAACGCGAAGGTGATCCATTGATCCGACAGAAGCGTCGTCAGATGCAGAAATCCATCAATGCGCAACTGGTGTCTGTGGGTAATGTGCCCAAGGCCGATGTAGTAATCACCAACCCGACCCACCTTGCCGTCGCATTGCAATATGATCGTGCCAACATGGCCACTCCGGTGGTGGTGGCAAAAGGCAGTGGTGGGCAGGCCGAAAAAATCAAACAAATTGCACGTCAGCACCGCATTACCGTGATGGAAAACAAACCTCTGGCGCGGGCACTGTTCAGGCAGGTAGACGTCTCACAGCCAATTACTCCGGACTTATTTCCCAGAGTGGCACAGGTTTATATCTGGTTATATAAAAATCAGCAAAGGACTCATTGATGTTAGGGTATTTAAGAAAAGGGCTGGGCCAACATGGCGATCTGATACTGGTTTTTGTAATGGTCGGGATTCTGATGATTCTCTTTACCCCGATTCCATCGCAGTTACTGGATCTGCTCATCATTGCCAACTTCAGTTTTGGACTGCTGATCCTGCTGCTGACGTTTTACGTCGATAAACCGCTGAATTTTTCCACCTTTCCATCCTTATTATTAATCGCAACACTGTTCCGCCTGTCACTTAATATCGCCGCCACCCGGTTGATCCTTAACGATGGCGACGCCGGACGCGTGATCGGTGCCATTGGTAACTTTGTGGTATCTGGTAATTATGTGATTGGTTTGATTGTGTTTCTGGTATTGATCGTCGTGCAATATGTCGTGGTCACCAACGGTGCCCAGCGGGTGGCAGAAGTGGCCGCACGTTTTACATTGGATAGCATGCCCGGCAAACAAATGAGTATTGATGCTGATATGAACATCGGCATTATCGATGAAAAAGAAGCACAGCGGCGACGGCGTGAAATAGAAAAGGAAGGCAGTTTTTACGGTGCTATGGATGGTGCCAGTAAATTCGTCAAAGGCGACGCTATTGCCGGTATCGTGATTATTCTCATCGACATCATCGGTGGTCTGACTATTGGTATCGCCCAGAAAAGTCTGTCCTGGGGCGAAGCACTGCAAACCTATACCCTGTTGACTGTCGGTGACGGTATTGTTACCCAGATCCCGGCGCTGATTATCTCAACCGGTACCGGCATTATTGTCACCCGCGCAGCATCCGATGCTTTCCTGAGCCAGGAAATTGCCACCCAAATCACCCGTTACCCCAAAGCACTGATGATGATCAGTCTGGGGCTGCTGGTCATGATGATTTTGCCTGGCATTCCAGCCTGGCCAGTGTTAACCATTCTGGTCATCGTTGCCGGTGCCACCTGGTTTTCGTTACGCAAATCCAAAGACAGCGCCAGTACAGCCGAATCCACTGAAGACACCAAGGCAACTTCGGATGAACTACAAAATATCTATACCGAGATGCAAGTGGACAGACTGGTGATTGATTTCCATCCAGCGCTTGCCAGTCTGATGTCTGAAGAACATGGGGACTTTACCGACCGTATCAGTAATTTCCGGCGCCAATACGCAATGGAATCCGGGCTGGTGGTTCCCGGTATTAAAATACGCGAAAATGCCCACCTGAAAACCAATCAGTACGAAATTCACCTCAATGGCGTTACTGTTGCCAAAGGCGAAACCCGGCTTGGGCAATTATTGGCAATTAATCCGGGTAATGCCAAACATGATCTTCAGGGTGATGACACCCGCGACCCTTCCTATGGGCTTGCCGCCAAATGGATAACACAGCAACAGCGTGAAGACGCTGCCCAAAAAGGCTATACCGTCGTATTACCTGAAACCGTTTTACTGACCCATGTCACCGAACAGATAAAACAGTATGCCAGCGAACTACTGACCCGCTCAGAAGTTGAACGACTCATCGAGTCCGTGCGTAAAACCCATAACAGCCTGGTAGACGAATTGATTCCCGGTACCCTGTCACTGGGCACGTTGAAAAAAGTACTGCAGCAACTGTTAACAGAGAAAGTATCGATTCGGAACCTGGTCAGGATCTTTGAAGTACTGGTCGATGAGGGTAAACAGGTACAGGACCCAACGTTACTGGCGGAGCTGGTGCGCCAGCACATCGGCGGAGAAATCTGCCAGAAATTTATGGCGGATAACGGTTCCATTAATGTTCTGATACTGGACCCGAATATTGAGAAAACCATTTCCACCAGCATCAAAGACGGACAACTGATTCTGGATCCGCGATTTTCTGAACAGGTGTTAATACGACTGGCTGCGCAGGTGGAAAAAATGATGCGCTCAAACCTGTTGCCGGTACTGGTATGTTCACCGGATTTGAGACGTTATATCAGTCAATTGTCCCGCCGCATGATGCCACATTTGTCGGTTATTTCCATGTCAGAAGTACCCAATAACATGAACGTAAAATCATTTGCCGTGGTGACTACTTAAATGGTGAAAATGCATTGCTTTTTGAGTCCAAAATGGCCAGTATCCAAAACCGCTCATAGAGGATACATAAGGTTATCTGCCGTATTTCTACAAGGAGTCTATAATGAGCCATTCTGCCCTTGAAATGACAGCTGCAACCATGCTAAGAAGCCTGGAGCAGTTGAATACTATTGGCCAGAACATTGCCAATGTGAACACAACTGCCTATAAATCACGCGTCAGTTTTAACAATGTAATCAACACCTTTGACGCGACTCAAAACAGCGTCTCTAATTCTGACAATATCACTCAGAATATTTCCTTATTACTATCTCAGGGCTCACCCATACAAACTCATAATCCACATCATTTTATGATCGATGGCGACGGCTTTTTTGTTGTCAATAATAGTGACGGTCAACAGTTGCTTACGCGCAATGGTACATTTCAAGTCAATGCAGCAGGCATTCTGGTGACCAAAGACGGCAAAGAGGTGGCTGGCGAAATGGGCAGCATTCGTATTCCAGGTGACGTCACCGTCGATAAAAATGGCACCATCTGGTCAGAAGGTGAAGAGATTGATCAACTGACGGTGGTCTCCGTTGACACCGACCAGTTGATACCTGAAACCGAAGGTTATTTTCGCATGCCAGCATCCATGAACATCGCTGATTCAGAAAAATATACTGTCCGCCAGGGCATGCTGGAAAACTCAAACGTCAACGTTCAAACAGAATTTACCAACCTGATTACCATGATGCGACAGTTCGAAATGCAGCAAAAAGTTGTACGTGGATATGATCAGATGATGAATACAGGCATTACGACTCTGGGAGAATTTTAACCATGCAGGACTCTATGCATATCGCCGCACTCGGAATGGAAAGCCAACAGACGATGGTGGACACCATTTCGAATAACATCGCCAACATCAATACCCAGAGCTTTAAAGCCGCCCAGGTTAATTTTGAAGACCTGGTCGGAAAACGGGACGGCGCTCAAGACATTATTCCAGGCGGTGCGGGCGTTCGTGTGGCTGGCTTGAGATATAACAGTACTCCCGGTGATTTGAAACAGACTGACAATGAAATGGATATCGCGATTGCCGGCAAAGGTTTTTTTGAACTGATCAGCGATAACGGCGATTTACTCTATACCCGTAATGGTTCATTAAAAATCAATGCAGATAGCATATTGGAGTCCGTCAACGGTTTGCCTTTGAGCGCATTGATTGAAGTGCCTTCTGACTACACCAGCCTGGCGGTTGCCAACGATGGCACGGTTCTGGCCGATGTGCCGGACCAGAAAGATCCTGTCATTCTGGGTCAGCTTGAACTGGCACATTTTATCAACCCGGAAGGCTTGGAAAGCCTTGGTAATGGGCTGTATCGCAGCAGCCAGGATTCTGGTGAAGCGCAGTATTTCGCCACCGACTCGAATCCATCCAAAATTTTGCAGGGTTATGTCGAGACATCCAATGTGAATATGGTACAGGAGCTAACCTCTCTGGTACTGGCCCAAAAAGCATACGGTCTGAACTCCAGAATATTGCAGGCATCCGATGAAATTCTGGGTTTAATCAATGATCTACGCAGAGGCTGAAGCTCGAATAATGTCGGTCTGACTCAATGATATTCCGACTGCTGCTGATTTGTTTGCTAGGTATTCATGCCGAAGTCGCAGGTGCGCAGACGGTGACATTGCGCGCGCAGGTTAGTGTTGACAATGACTGGATACTGCTCGGTGATGTAGTGGACTTTGGTTCCCGTCTGTTGACGCTAGAACAGCAACAGATTGCCGCGTTGACCGTGGCCCGTGCACCGACCGTTTCACACAGTCTGGTCTTGCAGCGGGCATTCATATTGCGTCGTTTGTCGTCTTTTTCATCAACGATTGAACTGGCCGGCGCAGACGAAGTGGAAGTGAGAAGGCATAGCCAGACCATCGCAGCCAGGCAGATTCGCGAGACACTGACGGCCGCTATTAGCCGGGAACTGGCGGCGTACGATGTGGAGCCCGGGCAATACCGGGTAGATGGCATGGAACGGATACACGACATCAAGGTGCCGGCCTCAGCCGAACCGGACATCAAAGTGGATCGTTTTCAACCGCGGTTGCCAGCCTCGCAGTCACTGGCATGGATCGATATTTGGGAAAACGATGTGCGAGTGGAAAGTTTGAGCATCCCCATCAGACTCAATCTGCCACAGCAGGTGTGGAGTATTAATAAAGATATGGCCGTCGGCGACATCATTCAGGCTCAGGATTTAACCGGTCGCCAAATGAATAATGCCAATTTCGCCTATTGGCCCAAGTCGCAGAACGTTGTTGGCCTGGAAATAAAACGACCACTGACCGCCGGCGCGTCACTGCACCAAAAGGATCTGGGACCGAAATCGTTGTTTGTTAAAGACCAGGTCATTAACGCCACTTTAAATATCGCTGGCGTGATGGTGGAAATGACCGTACGGGTTTTGCAGCCATTGAATCGCGGCAGTCACGGTCTGGCTGAACGGGAAAACGGTCGTAAAGTTGAAATATGGATTAACGCCGATGGTAAGGCGGAAATCATCGGAAAATACGAGGAATAACCAGTGATGAAAACCTCCACCTATATTGGCTGGATTCTACTGACGGTCAGTCACATGGCCTGCGCCGTCAGTTTATACCAGCCAGACAGCTATCGCGCCATGGTGTCAGCACAGCGATCACATTCTGTCGGCGATATATTAACGGTCATGATTTATGAAAGTGCCACCGCCACAACCTCAGCCTCAACCGATGCTAATGCCACAACCGGTATCGATATTCAGGCATCCAAAGGCAGCAATGACCTGCAAGCGGGAGTAAATGCAGGTAGCAACTTTGCCGGTGGCGGGGCTGTTAACCGAACCGGTAAAGTGGTCGCCAATGTATCGGTCGTCATTACGGGCATCAAAGATGGCGGCTCGTTCGAACTGGCTGGCGAGCAACACATCAAGCTCAACAACGAAGAACAGTTGATTCGCGTCAGCGGGATCGTCCGACCCGAGGATGTTTCCGAACAGAACATGGTGATTTCCACCCGTATGGCGGATCTCAAAATCGACTTCATTGGCGATGGCCTGCTGACCAAGAGTGAAAAGCCGGGCATCTTTACCAGGGTATTTAAATGGTTGTTCTAAATCTGTTTCGCCATTCCGTCTTGATGCTGCTGTTAGTCAGCAGTTTTGCCACTGTCGCTGCAGGTTCAGATAGCGTACGCATAAAAGATCTGGCCAGAATCAAAGGTGTCCGCGATAACAGTCTGGTGGGCTACGGCATTGTCGCCGGATTGGCCGGCACCGGTGACTCGATTCGTAATCAGGCCACGGTGCAGTCCATCAGCAATACTCTGCGCAAATTTGACATCATGATATCCAGCTCGGATGTCCGTTCAAGAAACGTTGCCGCTGTTATGCTGACAGCTAATCTGCCAGCTTTCGCAGAAGCCGGCGACAGCATCGATGTCAATGTGACCTCCATTGGCGATGCCCGCAGCCTGGCCGGCGGTACTTTATTATTGGCCGATCTACGCGGTCCGGATCAGAATATCTATGCACTGGCACAAGGGCCACTGTCCGTGGGCGGATACAATTACGATGTCAACGGCAACATCGCCCAGAAGAATCATCCCACCGCCGCAATTGCTATTGGTGGTGGACGAGTGGAACAGAGCGTCGAAACACAGATGCTCAATGCAGCAGGCGAACTTGAGCTGCTGTTGGATAATCCGGATATCACTACGGCCATCCGGCTGGTGGATTCCATTAATGCGGAAATTGGTGCCAATACCGCCTACGCTGAAAATCCCGGCAAAGTCGCCATTAGGATTCCCGCCGAGCAGAGCCGGAACTATCTGCGCCTGATGGCCCGGGTCGAAAATATTCAGGTCATTCCCGACTCCGTTGCCCGGGTGGTCGTCAATGAAAAAACCGGCACCGTTATTTCCGGTGGTGATGTACGCATTGGCAAAGTCAGCATTACCCACGATGACATCAAGATTTCCGTCAGCAATGAAACCCGGGCTTACTCATCGCTGGCGCTGATCAACACCCAGGACAAAGGCGTAACCCTGGTACCCGATTCCAAACTGACCGTGGAAGAACAACCCAATATACAGATGGACGTCAATCAGGGCAGTTCCGTGGCTGACCTGATTGTTGCCCTCCGCAAGGTCAACGCCACCAGTCGGGAAATTATTACCATATTACAAACACTCAAAAGTGCAGGAGCACTGCACGCAGAGTTGATTGTGCAATGAGCAAACCGAGGATTTTTATATGACGCAGATCCTGAATTCACTGTTACCGGCCACACTCACGGCACTGGATGCTCTGAGCCTGAACCAGAAGCTGCTGGCCAGTAACATCGCTAACGCCAATACCAAGGGCTACACCCCCTCGCACCTGGATTTCGAAGCCTATATGGACAGCGTTTTGCAAAACCTGGACATGAACTCAGCCACAGATGACCGCATCGGAGCCTATGTGCAGCAGACTTCCGGCGAAGTGCAGCTTGATATGGAACTCGGGCTAATGTCTGAAAACCTGCAGAAATATAAGGCCATCATGGATGTATTGAACCGCCAGACTTCACTGATGCAGTTGGCAATAACGGGTCGGAGTATTTAATCATGGCTGACTTTAAAGCGTTTGAGATCAGTTCGGCCGGTATGGCGCTGGAAAAACTGCGGCTCGACCTGGCAGCGATGAACATCGCCAACATGAATACCGCCACCAGAATCGGTGAGGGCTACCATCCGCGCCACATAGAAACCAGTCTGATCGGTCAAACCGGGTTTGAGGATTTCATGCAATCCCTCGACGTCAGTCAGTTGGTTGCAGTACGCGAAGGCGAAACCCGGCAGGTGTATGAACCAAGTCACCCGCTGGCCAATCAGGACGGCATGGTGGAATACCCCGATATCAAGCCATTAACCGAAATGATGACACTGATGACCGCCATCCGCAGTTACGAGGCCAATGCCCGCGCATTCAACGCCTCCAAACTGCTGGTGGATGAAGCCCTGAAACTGGGTAAATAATTTACAGGAGACCGCATATGGCACTGGACAGCATCTCTGCCCTGTCAGGACTGACAGAAACACTGAGCCTTGAGAAATCGTCCACTCAAGGCAATTTCGAAGCCTGGCTGAGCCATCAGGTTCAGGATCTGAATCAACAGGAAATGACCCTCTCTGAAGACATCAAAGGGGTACTGAAAGGCGATATTCAAAACCTGCATCAGGTCATTATCGGCATGGAAAAAACCCAGCTTGCGTTTCAACTGGCCGTACAGGTCCGTGACCGGGTGCTGGAAGGTTATCAGGAAGTCATGAGGATGCAGGTTTGAGTACCCCAAAACAAACGTTGTTCAGCGATTTAAGCAGCACTGCGAAAATCTCCCTGGCAGCCGGCGTGGTCCTGATACTGGCCCTTGCGGCAGGCCTATACTGGTGGTCGGTGCAAACTCAATATCAGGTTGTGCTGCAGAATGCCCAGAAGGAGGATATCGCCCGCGCCGAGCAGGAGCTCAGCACGCATCAGATTCCGTTTCAAATTACTGAAGACGGCCTGTCGCTATCGGTCGCCGATCAATACGCGTCACAGGCGAGGATTATTCTCGCCGATCTGGGACTACCCTTCGACAACACCGTCGGCCTGGAAATGTTTGCCACTTCAGACTTTGGTGTCACCGAATTTGCCCAGCAAATCAATTATAAACGCGCTCTGGAAGGTGAGCTGACCCGCACCATATCCGCTATGCACGAGGTGCGTTACGCCCGGGTCCATCTGGTGTTGCCAGAAAAAGGCTTACTGAAAAGCGACCACATTCCATCGTCAGCAGCAGTCACGCTGTTTCTCAGAAATGGTGTCTCACTCAGCACCGACCAAGTGACCGGTATTCAACGTCTGGTAGTCGCCTCTGTGCCGGGCATGAAAGCGGATCATGTGACGATTCTTGATCAACAGGGCAACACTCTGAGCCATGACAGCAATGACTCCCCGGCTGTAAAGATCGACAACGAACAAGCCGATCTCGAAGCCCGGCTGCAGCAGAAAGTAGCGGATATTCTGTTACAACAGTTTTCCGCTCAGGCCTTTAAAGTCACGGTTAACGCCGAGATCGAGCGCCATGCCACCCATCGGGTGGAGGAACGTCCTGTCATCGGTGCCGACGGCAAAGGCGCTTTGACCCGGAAAATCAGCTCCACGGAATATCCAAACAAGAGCAGTAAACCCACACAGCATTCCGAAGAAAGCTATGAGTATGGTCTCATCCGCGAGGAAACCGATATTCCTGGCGGCAGTCTTTCTCGACTATCCGTGGCGGTCTGGTTGTCAGCCGACCTGAGCGCTGAGCAGAAAAACGACCTGGAAGCACTGATTCAGATTGCAGTTGGCGCAGATCCTCAACGCGGCGACCGGGTGGCTCTGATGGTCTCGGCACCGGTCGCGGTCGAGCCAGCACCGGCTGCCACTTCTGAACTCCCGGCCATGGATATGACAGGGTCAGATTCCAGCCCTGTACCGACTGCGGTAAAAACCACGACCCAGCCGGACTTCTATATTCCAATCGGCGGTATCACCGTCAATGCCCTGTACATTGTTGCCGGACTACTGGGCCTGTTGATCATTTGTATTCTGATCGTGATCAAACTCATGTGGGATATGCGCAAAATGCGCCTGACCCGACAACAGCGTGAAGTTTTGCTAAACCAGCTCAATCAGATCCTCTATGAACAGAAACGGGAACAGGTCTGAACGATGGACAACATCAAAGCCAAAGTCGATGACGCCTTCCAGCAATTGTTATCCTGCCTGCACCCAAAAGACAGCCAGTGGCTGAGCACTCAGGTACAACAGCATGCACTGTTATCCGAGTTTGAATCATTGCTGGATCAGGAAGAACTGGAAATATCCAAAATCAGTCATCTGGTTGCCCGACACCCTGATCTGCAGGCGTATTTCGATCTGCTGTCACCCGCAGCACAAATCAGCGATGCACTGCGCAGCAGTCTTCGCAGGCATCTGCTGACTCAGGCAAATACTCTGATGCAGGACGAAATCCATGCCGACCGAAACCATTAAACTGCCACTGCGGGAAGAGCCCGACGCGGTCAGAACAGCGGTACCGGATGCTCATCCCTACCAACCGTCTGAGGCACATCCGCAACCAGCAACGGTTCCGGTGTTATCACCATTGGAACAGGAAAACCAGCGTTTGCAGACCGCCCTGGCAGCTGCCGAGGCAGAACTGGAACAGTATCGTCAGCAAGTTTACGAGCAACAATTCAACGAGGGCTATGAAGCGGGTTTTCAGCAGGCTTCCGAGTTGATCGATGAAATTGCCACACTGGAACGATCATTTCTTGACCAATGGCAACAAACCCAGCAGCAGTTTGAAACCGAAGTGGCCAAAATCGTGCTCGCAGCCGTCGGAAAAATCCTCGGAAACGCCCTTGCCAGACCAGAGGCCTGCCTCGCAGCCGTTAAAGAAGTCATGCAGTCCGTGGGGCCGCAGGACAAACTGATCATTCACGTCTCGCCCCACGATCATTCATTGTTCGAGCGTTATAAACGTCAGCTCAATGCCACCTCTCAGGTGGAATACGTACCCGATGAACGAGTCCAGATCGGTGGCTGCCTGATTGAACTCAAACGCGGCATGCTGGATGGCAGAATCGAAGTACAACTGCAATCCCTCATCGACACTCTCAGCTCGGTCAAACGGTCCTGATATGCAGCCATTTTCCGCCCAACCCTACATCAGCGCCATCCAGCAACGACCGCTGGTCCGCAACGTCGGCCAGGTTACTCAGTTTTTCGGTCTGATTCTGGAAGCCGACGGGCCGGATGTATTTTTGGGGGAAAAGTGCGAGATTTACTCTCAGGCCAGTGCCGTTCCGGTTGAGGCAGAGGTCATAGGTGTCCGCAACGGCCGGGTGGTATTGATGCCTTACGGTAATATTCAGGGTGTCAGATTCGGCAGCGAGGTCATTGCGACCGGTCATCCGGTTGAAGTCCATGTTGGGGAGCAACTGCTTGGCCGGGTCATTGATTCGTTCGGCAATCCACTCGATGAGCTGGGTGATATTGCCACCACCGAAAAGTATCCGGCGCTGGGCGAGAGCACCAACCCGCTCAAACGGGTATCCATTGACTCCCTGATCAGTACCGGCGTCAAAGCCATCGATGCACTGTTGCCACTCGGACGCGGCCAGCGTGTCGGCTTGTTTGCCGGCAGCGGCGTGGGGAAAAGCACCTTACTGGGCATGCTTGCACGTAACATCGATTCGGACATTAATGTCATCGCACTGATTGGAGAACGGGGCCGCGAAGTCGAAGAATTCATTCGCCACAGCCTTGGTCCGGAGGGTCTTGCCCGCTCAGTTGTGGTGGTAGAGACCTCCGAACGTTCGCCATTATTGCGCTATCATGCAGCCCACACCGCCACCAGTATCGCTGAATATTTTCGCGATCAGGGCAAACACGTTACCCTGATGATGGACTCTGTCACCCGTTATGCCATGGCACTCAGGGAAATTGGCCTGTCCATTGGCGAACCACCTACCGCGCGCGGTTATACACCCTCGGTATTTACTGCTCTACCACGACTGATGGAACGTTGCGGCTGCTTCCAGCAAGGCTCCATCTCTGCCATTTACACCGTATTGGTGGAAGGTGATGACATGAACGATCCCATTGCCGATGCAGTCAGAGCGATTCTCGACGGCCATATTGTACTGTCACGGCAACTGGCGGAACGGGCACATTATCCTGCTATCGATGTACTCAAGAGTGTGAGCCGTTTGAAAAACCATCTGTTCGATAGCGAGCAGCAAACGCATTCGGCAGAGCTGATCCGGCGCATGGCGCTGTACGAACATTCACGCGATCTGATTGAAGTCGGAGCTTACAAGGAAGGGCTGAATCCTGCCCTGGACAGAGTGATCCGGCAATGGCAACAGATTGAGGATTTTCTCTGTCAATCCTATGAAACCCCGGTCCCACAAACCGACACGCATACGCAATTGAAAACCCTGGTGACCACCGATGCATAACCTGAAAAAGAAAATCCGCCGTGCGCATGTTATGACCCGGCTGGAAGATATCAGCCAGGCTCAGCTGCAACAGGCGTTACATCAGATCGAACACCTGCGCAGTGTTGAACAGGACAAAAAAGCCGCTTACGAAAGTGAAATCGAATCATTGCATCAACTACTGGGCCGGCAGACACGAGCAGGTCATTCCTTTGATCCGACCAGCTATCTGCAGGCCACCCGGGTGATTTCTGATCTGGAGCAACACGTCCATCATCATACGGCCGAAATCGATACCCTGAGTCAGCAAATACACGGACTTTCCGAGCAACTGCAACAGGTGTCCGCACGGAAAAAAACACTACAACGACTGGGTGAGCGACTGCACAAAGAAAAGCATCACCAGCAGACCGGCGCACACTACAAACAGCAGGATGAGGCCATTTTGCACAACTATCGGGGGCGTCTGTAAATGTCTTTAACGAACATTCGATCACAAGCAACACCGGCATCGCCGCACGCCCAGGATGGACGCCAGCCGGATTACCAGAAAAAGCTCTGGGAACAGGCATTCTGGGAACAACAACGACAGATTCAGGTTGATGATACCAGCACCGGCGGTACCCCCATGTCGGAGCAGCATCAGCCGGCCATTCAAGAGACCATGACAACAACGGCATCGGAACGCTCAGGCAATACTGCAACCCAAGTGCCCGTACTGGTTTCACACCCGCACCTGAACTTGACAGCATCGTCACCACTCGCCGCAGAGCAACCTGCAGTGATCAGTGGCCGCCGTTCCGCTGTTGCATCAGCCAGTCCGGGCCTAACCATTAATACGCCAGTGAACGCGGCAACCAGACAACCAACGACCGCTTCATCAACCGCCACGCAGACCCAACGCACACTTGCCACCGGGATGCTGCACACGGTCGATGAGCAAGCTTCTGTCTGGCTGGGTCATAAAGCCCTGCAGGACGACCACTCACTGCTGCGCCAGATTCGCGAGGCGCTGAGTTTCTTTGGTTTGAAACTGAAGAGGCTCACCATCCACGGCACGGATATCAACCGAATTCACATGAACCCCGATTTAAACCCGCAAAAGGAGTCCGAACATGGCCATTGACAGCATCGGATCAACTGCATCAAGCACACTCAACCAGACCACTCTGGGACAGGAGGATCTGTTCAAGATTCTACTCACTCAGTTGAACTATCAGGATCCGCTGAAGCCCATGGATAACCAGGAATTCATTGCTCAGCTGGCTCAGTTCACGGCCCTGGAACAGGCCCGTGAAAGCAACGAAAAGCTGGACCAGCTGATTCAGGCCCAATCCGTCGGTCATGCCATCAGTCTGCTGAACCATGACATTCAGGTATCACTGGAATCAAGCACTGAAGTCGGCAAGGTAACCGCCATCAGTTTTAACGACGGCCGCCCGTTGTTCACCATTGAAACGGAAGATGGTCGGTTTTTATCGGAAATTTCGTTGTCGCAGGTCGAAACCATCAATGGAGACACCAGCGAGTAATCGCTGCTGACCACAGGAGACTTAGCTATGTTGGGCTCAATTTATAAAGGCATGGTTGGCATGATGGCCTACTCCAAAGGCCTGAGTAACATCAGTAATAATGTTGCCAACATGAATACCCCCGGATACAAACGCAGTGAACTGCATTTTCGGGAACTGGTTGATGGTCGCCAATTATCCGGCAATTCATCGCAAAAAGGCTATCACAGTGGTTCCACTCTCGGAGTGGACGCCAGCCTGAGCAGTACCGTCTACTCCCAGGGCGACATCCGCAAAACTGAAAACAACACCGACATGGGAATCGACGGCACCGGCTTTTTCATCCTGCGCAATGGTAACCACCGTTACTATACCCGTGTGGGGCAATTCGAATTCGATGACCAGGGCTATCTTGTGGACAAGTCCTTCGGCTACCGCGTCGCAGGGTTTGAAAAAGGCCATTTGATCGATATTAGCTTGCAAAAATATCGCGCTATCGATCCGGCTGCCACTTCGTTTATCAATCTGGCCGGAAACCTGTCTGTTGGCTCCACGACTCACACGGTGAATGATGTCGCGGTATATGACGCTGAAGGTGTCAAACATACACTGAAGATAGAATTTACCAACAATGGTGCGGTCACCGCGCGCAGCTGGACCGTCAGAATCACCGATGACGATGACAATGTCATCGCCAGCAATCTCGAATTCCGCTTTAACGAAAATGGTTCTCCGGCACAGGATTTTAATCGGCATAGTTTTACACTGGCATCTGATGGCGGGAAGGAAACTCAGATTTCCCTGAACATTGGAGATCCAGGCTCGTTTAATCAGATCACCAACTTTTCCAGCGGCTCCACCTCAACGGTCAAAACCGGCAAGGTGGATGGTTACAGTTTTGGCGTCATGACCGGTTTCTCAGTCAACGATGAAGGCGCTATCGAGGTGCAATATTCCAACGGCGAATCTCAGCCGACCATCAGCGTTGCACTGGCCCGGTTTGAATCGCCGGATCACCTGGTCGATGAAGGTGGCGGTCTGCTATCCGCTCAATCCTTTCAGGATGCCGTTATCGGTACCAGCCGGACACTGGGTCTGGGCAAGATTGCCAGTCAGTCTATTGAATTGTCCAACGTCGATCTGACCAGTCAGTTTACCGACATGATCGTGCTGCAACGGGGCTATCAGGCCTCTTCCCAGGTGCTGACCAGCGCCAACGAAATGCTGCAGCAACTGATCGAAGCAACCAAAGGCAGGTAGGCATCATGAGTCATACCCTGTTCTGGCTGACCGATGAACACCGACAACATATCGTTCAGGCCCTGAGTGACCGATTGCAGCAACTGGCGTCAACGTGGTCGGTTCATGACACCCGGATCCATATTTCGCGGGTCGATAACCTCCCCCGGTCAACGGTGGAGCAGACTGACAGCCTGAATGATAAGCGTCTCAGCCACCATGTCAGTAACGATCATAACGTCATGACCAGTGTCGAGCGGGGTTCGCTGCTGGGTTTTCTGAGACTGCCCACGCCACAGAGTACAGAATCCCGCACGCTGGTCGATCAGGTCATTCAAGACCTGCTCACCGACCTGCATCAGAAAGTGTTTGGTTGTGAGGATTTTACGACGGTTGCTACCCACGACTTCTCCGATCTCCGTGATAACGATCATCAGGCACATATTCTGATTGAATGTCAGTTGAACGAACTGCACTGGACCTTTTTGGTCGATCGGTTTTATCTGGCAGCACTGCTGTTCGAGGAGAAAAAACCGGTGATCAGAGGTCGACTGCAGGCCATTGCCCCCTGTCTTAATCAGGAACAGGTTGAAATCGCGGTATCCGCAGGCAGCATCCGGCTGCGGTTATCAGAACTCGGAGCACTGCAGGCCGGTACGGTGTTGACCGCCGACACCCGAATTCAGCATCCCCTGGATATCCAGATTCGCGGTGAAACCATTGCCAAAGGCTTTATCGGCAAAAGCCGGCAGCAAAAGGCGCTGGTCATCGCACGCACCTGACATACCCAAATGACACATGCACAAGCAAAGGTTAAAACAACATGAATGACGTGGAATTGCAGGAAGTGGAACCGTCAAAAGGAACAGGCCACCCTATCCTGGATAAGAACATGGATTATCTCAAAGACATTGAAGTAGAGCTTCAGGTTCGCGTTGGCAAAGCGCGCTTGAGTGTCGAAGAATTGTTTTCAATGGCCGAGGACAGTGTGATTCCTTTGCTGGAATCCGTTGATGATCCGGTCGAACTGCTGTTGAAAGACAAAGTCGTCGCCCGCGGCATGCTGACGGTCGTCGGTAATCAGTTTGGTGTGAAGGTGACCGAAATCGCATCATGATGACGAAACTCAGTCTGATGCTGGCGGTGCTCACGACACCATCGATGGCCTATGCCGCACTGCCGTTCAAACAGTCTTCTTCAGAGTGGCTCTGGCAGGGTTTATATTCCCTGCTACTGGCACTCATCTGTGTGACGGTGTTGTGGTTTATCAGCTGCTGGATCAAACGCCTGAGCAACCGCCATGATCAACCTGGTCTGCCCTGGCAGACTTCCCAGCACCGAATCGAAATACTATCTGCGCGGAAAATTTCCACCCGATCCCGCATGATTCTGGTGGAAGTGGACGGCAGCCGTTACATTGTGGTTGAAAGCCCCCAGTCCGTTGTCGTGCAACCCCACAACAGCCAGCCCAATGAGGCACAACCCACCCACCTCTCAACCTCTGAGGATGAAGCCGGTCAATGAAGTCCGTTCTGACAATTCTGTTCAGCTGTATCGTTTTAAGCTCATCGGCCATGGCGGAAAATTTTGGTATTGGCGGATTGTCCATCAATACCGACAATCCAGGCGAAGTCAGTCAGGTCATTCAGATATTATTGGTTTTGACGGTGCTGAGCCTGGCGCCCGGCCTGCTGATCGTCATGACCTCCTTTACCCGCATCATTCTGGTACTGGCCATACTGCGTCAGGCACTTGGGATGCAGCAGACTCCCCCGAATACGGTGCTGGTCAGCCTGGCACTGTTTCTAACCCTGTTCACCATGATGCCGGTTATCGATGATATGAATCAGGCTGCCTACACCCCCTACCAAGCGGGCGAATTGAGCCTGCCGGAGGCGGTAGATGCGGCAAAAGTACCACTCAAACGCTTTATGATTTACCAGACCCGGGAAGAAGATCTCGAACTGATGCTCAGCCTTTCCGGGCAGGAACTGCCTGACACCCTGGAACAGGTCAGTTTCATTGCACTGGTTCCCGCCTTTATGCTCAGTGAAATGCTGACAGCGTTTCAGATCGGCTTCATTATCTTCCTGCCTTTCCTGCTGGTGGATCTGGTGGTTGCCGCCATATTGATGTCCATGGGCATGCTAATGGTGCCGCCCATGATGATTTCATTGCCAATCAAACTGCTGTTGTTCGTCCTGATTGATGGCTGGAATCTAATTACCCGGGCGCTGGTCGGCAGCTTTTCCTGAGAGGAGATGGACAGGTGCCGGCTACCAGGGATACACAGGTTGAGCGGGAACTGTGGCAACAGTTTATGCAGCAGCGGGATACCGGTAACCGGCACCGGTTGATGAAACACTATCGGCCAGCGTCAGTGATCATCGCCAAACATCTGTACAAACTCTACGGTAGCGATATCAGCGAACTCGACGACTACATTCAGGAAGCACAGATCGCACTGCACGACAGCATTGAGCGCTACCAGCCGGATAGCGGTGCAGAGTTCATGACTTATGCCAACTACCGAATTCGCGGTCAGATTCTCAACAGTCTCAAACATACCAGTGAGCGCGCCAGTTTTTACGACTATCAGAAGAAATTGAAAAAGGCCCGCAGCCAATCGGTACTCAGCGACCTGGACCAGGACAATGCCAGTTTTCACAATATCGGCGAATCCATTATCCGCCTTGCATACATCGAACTGGTCGATGCGATTTTTGAGTCCGAACCGGAAACATCGGCAAACGCCCCCATCATTGATGATAATGACGAAGCAGCCAGTTCTCAGAGTGCCACCACACCGTATCAGTCATGTGCCATAGACAATATCAAAGCGAAGCTGAAAAGCAGGTTACAGAGCCTGCCGGCACCACAAAAGCAAATCATCGAATTACACTATTACGGACAACTCGGGTTTGAGGAAATCGGTCAATTGCTCGGACTATCTAAAACCCGAATATCCCAACTGCATAAACAGGCCATTCTGACACTGCAGAACAGCGAACAGACCGAACGTTCAGTCTGATTGCAGATTGCTGAGAATTATTTCTCTATCCGGAATGGCCGATAGGCCAGGGTCAAGGTACCGGTACGACTCAGTGATTCTTTGGAAGCATACACCGGACCGGACAACTGCAACGCCCAATGTTGATTCAAAGAAAAGTTCAAAGCCAGATCGACAGAGCGCACAGTATTATCAAGATCCACCACCGAAGAATGGCGATAAGAACGATAAATTTCTGCCTTATCAAAATACTGAATGTTAAAAAAGCCCGATAAGGTCAACCGCTGATAGACGGAATGTCGACCCGGAACCGGGATATCAAACTGCGAACCAAGCGCGGCATACGCAACGGTGGTGGTATCGTCATCGCCTTTTTGGTTCTCAAAACCGATCATGCGTACACCAGCATCAATTGACCAGCGGCAAAGCCCTTCAGCATATTCCTGAAACGCACAGATACCGGAAAAATGATCAGCGTTGAAATCGTTTTTTTCGCGCCAGTCGCCGCTGAGAAGATTGACCCGGAGATTGATCAGGCCTGACTCGGTGTTCAGCATGCCATGGGCCAGTTCATCATGGTTATTCAGGCCATCGTCAAAATAATACGAACTCGTAAGCTGCGCCGGAACACGAGTCCCGTCGCCTATCGGCAATTGAGTATCGATAATGCCAAGACTGACATATCCCACATCCTCACCCTGACTGATACTGATCCCACCCCACCTGATAGAGCGTTGATCCGAGACGCGAAAAAATGGACTTTCTGAGTTTTCCAAGGCCTGCGCGCCACCTGCCAGTAAGGCCAATGACAGTAATGCAGAAAATTTCCTGATGAGAGGCATGCACTTTTCCATCTGTTGATTTGAACCACACGTAATGCGGCGGCCAGTATGTCAGAAACAATACTGAAAACAACCGTACAGCAAAGGAGCAAAATGCACCGGACAATTGTGAATTTTTTGTAAAGAGAACACCAAAAACTGAACCACCGATCACAAACCATGGATATACCCAAAATTACGATGAACCGGCTTCAGGCGTTATCAGAGTGGTATGAAAAATACCGGTTCATCACACCAAATCAACTTTGAGCCTGCCAGGTAAGGCAGGTTTCAACTGATCAGAATACGTGTGGGGCTACAATGACAATTTCTTTGATTGCTGGAAATGAACTCGGTACACAAGATTCTTCCGAGAATATTCTTAACCGCCAGGATGGCACAGGCAAAAGTAGCACCGGCGCCGATGAACACATTACCGTCAATGTTTCCAACGGCAACGTAGTGATCGAACATCAGGATGTCTATCTGCCCAGCATGGGAGAGGACTTCCGCCTGGTACGTACCTATAACTCCCGCGACATTCACTCAGACGCCTTCGAATTTGATGGCGCACAATGGACGCTTTCCAGCAGCGTATCCATCCGCGTGGTTGTACCGGGACATCTAATCGAAGTGGAATACGGAGACGGCTCCGTCTACTCCTTCGAGTACGACCGCAACCAGAGGTTGTATGTTGCCACCGAAGGATCCGGCGCTTACGAAACCATCGAATATGCCCACCCTCATGGCTTCCATGACCCGGTCTATATTCTGACCCGGGCCGACCAGACTCAGTTGCAATTCGACCACCATGGTCGCCTTGAGGCCTCCATCGACACCAATGGTGTGCGTATGGACTACATCTACCGTTATGACCGGTTGGTACAAATCAAAGATGACCAGGGCCATCAAATCAATTACGAATACCACCATGGCTACCTGCATCGTATCACTGACGAAACCAATACCGTGCTGGTGGAATATCATTATTTTGCCGGACTGCTGACCGAAGTCATCGACCGTGCAGGGCACAGCACCAAGTATTTTTATACCCCCAGCGGTTACCTCAGCCGTATCGAGCTGCCCTCTGAGCAACAGGTGGACGGCCAGACAGAACACTATCAACGTCGCGTTATTTCATTTGATTATGCTCTGGTCCCGGGTGCGGCTGGCCCGGTGGTCAGCCGGATTATCGACGCCGAAGGCGGTATCACCAGTTTCGAATATGACTTTGTCTCATTCCCCGACAACCGCTTCAATGATCCGTTCCGTGAACACCCACTCGACCACGGTGGCAGTACCCGGGTAGTTGACTCACTTGGCAATGCGCGGGCCTTCTCCAATGAGGCTAAGTATGTCCAGTGGCGCACTGAGCATGGTTACTATAAATACTACAACGCCTGGGACCACCATCAGTTTGCCCAGACTGAAATGATTCGCGCCATGCATGCCGTTGAATTCAGTTACTTAAGTAACGGCTATCTCAGCGACACGGTGGATCAACAAGGTTATCGGACTCACTACGAATACAACGCCAATGGCGATGTCACTGCCGTCACCAACGCCGATGGCTGGGCCATCACCCACAGTGACACCCCCTATTACCGCGACCTGCGGGCACAAATGGGCATCGTCGATGCTGCCGGCCAGGGTAAGCTGGCACGTCATCTGAACTGGCACGAAATCAATCAACTGAAAGAAGCTTATACCAGCTACTACCAATACGATGACAACGGCAATCTGGTCTATGCAGAAGACAACAACGGTTCAATCACCACCTTCGAATACACTGAGTTCAATAAGCTGCAATCATCAACCTCTGCTGAAGGTTATGCTCTGATCAATGGCAATACTGCAGCCGATCAGGCCAAGCGGGTGGCACTCGGATTTGCTGCCGATTTAGCGGATCTGTCAGCGCAGGACAAAGGGGATATTCTGACCCTGTTCACCACTACCATGACGTATGATGAACATCAGAACCTGATCCAGAAGACAGATCCCGGCGGTGACATGACGCGTTACGAATACGATGCCTATGGCAATGTATCGCGTCAGATTGTCTATCTCGACAGTAGTGACCTGAATAACCCGGAAACCCAACAGATCACTCAATATTTCTACGATGCCTTTGGCAACAATATTGAAACCGTCGATCCAGAGGGCGTCCATACCTTCAACCGTTATGACCATTTTGGCAATCTGGTTGAAAAAATTGATGGTAACGGTGGCGTCACCTCCTACCGTTACGACGCCGACAACCGCCTTCTGTCCATGACCGATCCTGAGGGCAATACCACGTCTTACACGTATGACGCAGTCGGTAACCGCATCAGCATCACCGACGCCAACGGTCATACCACCATTCGTATCTATGATCTGAACAACCGCCTGGTTTCGGTCATTGAAACTTCGGCGACCGTTGACGAGCCAAGTCATGTCAGCCGTTATTATTACGATATCGTCGGCAACCAGACCAAAGTTATAGACGCCGAAGGCCGGGTGACCACCTACCAATATAACACCCGCAATGAACTGCTGGAGGTCACAACCCCAGTCGTTAAAAACGGTCAAGACAACGCAGTGCAGTACACCACCCACTATCAATACGATGGTCTGGGTAACCGTATCAGCGTCGAAGACAATAATGGTGCCTTGACTGAGTTTGTCTATAACGCCGACGGCCTGTTGGCCAGTCGCACAGACACCTACGGTCAGGTCACCCAATTTCAGTACGACCAGAACAATAACCAAGTCGTCGTCGTTATTGGCGCGCAACTACCGGAACTGCGCCGACAGATCCTGAAATACGTGTTTGATGAAGAAAACCAACTCATTGTTCAGACCGACGCCGAAGGTGCGGAAAGCCGTTATGGCTATGACGCGGTCGGTAACCGGATTGCCGTCGTTGATGCGCTGGGTTACACCACGGAATACGAATACGACCACAACAATCGAGTGGTACGTGAAATCAAACCCGCGGTGGCAGATCCAGCTACCGGTGAAGAGCAACGCTACACTATCGAATACGGTTACGACAATAATGGCAATGCCGTCTCTGTGCGTAACGAAAACGGTGCCACCACTCATGTTTATTTTGACAAAAACAACCGCCAGGCCCTGGTTGAGGATGCCAACGGTGTCTTTACCCGCTTTACCTACGATGCCATAGGTCAGCGCACAAGCGTGGAAATCGGCGTTGATATTGCCCGAAACAGCCAAGGTGAACTGGTTATGGCTGAAAATGCCATTACCGGACAGTCCGAATACCAGCTGGAAAACCTCGATCACGCTCAGATCAACAGCTATGTTTACGATGAATTCGGCAACCTGATTGCCGAGACGGACGGCGTGGGTAATGCGCTGCAGTACAGCAACCTGGCATTGTATCAACAACTGCGTGAATCCATGGGCTATGAACGGCTGGTGGAAAACCTGTCCGCCGCAGACCGTGCAGCCCTGCAGGAAGCTTACACCCAGCATTTCACCTATGACCGGGTGGGCAACCAAACTTCTGTCACCGATCATCTCGATCGCACCACCACCATGACCTATGATGCGCTGAACCGGGCCATCAAACAGGTTAATGCTGCCGGTGACAGCCGTACCTCACGTTACGATGGCAACGGCAATCTGGTTTGGTCACAAGACGAAGCCGGGCGCATCAGTACTTACCAGTATGATCTGCTGAACCGGCTGACAACTGCGACTGAGGCCGCAGGCACCGCTGTTGAAACCACCACCACCCGCAGTTATGACACCTTTGGCAACCTGTTGACCCAGACCCGGGCCGCCGGAACAGACGATGCCCGTAGCGTCAATTACAGCTACGACCTCAATAACCGGATGCTCAGCCAGACCAACGAAGAAGGTCACACCAGCCACTATGAATACGATGCGCTGGGTCAACGTCTGCGGATAACCGATGGCCGTGGCAATAGCACCCGTTATGTGTATGACGCGCTGGGTCGCACGGTCAAAATGATTGATCCGCTCAGCTTCGAAACCCGTTATGAATATGATGGAGTCGGTAATCGCATCGGCATCATCGATGCCAATGGTCATCACAGCCGGTATGAATTTGATCCTGGAAACCGCCTGATCAGCACCACCACACTGATGGATGATGGTGAGGACCGGGTCACCACCTACCAATACAACGTTCTGGGTCAGCAGATCGAGGTCAAAACCGCCGCCGGGACTGCCGCTGAAGCCATCACCCGGTATTCCTATGATGCCCAGGGTAATCTGCGTGAAGTCATAGACGCCGAAGGTGGGATTCGTACTCAGGCATTCGATGCGGTCTACAATCAGATCACCAGCACCGACCAGAATGGCAACACCACAACGACCACGTTTGACGCCCTGAACCGGGTTATCAAGGTAGTGGACGCCCTCGGGGGTGAAACCAGCATCAGCTACGATGCAGTGGG
Source organism: Gynuella sp. (assembly GCF_050297175.1). Lineage (NCBI taxonomy): Bacteria > Pseudomonadati > Pseudomonadota > Gammaproteobacteria > Oceanospirillales > Saccharospirillaceae > Gynuella > Gynuella sp. The sequence continues at coordinate 142,188 of NZ_JBNKSF010000057.1, forward strand.
CAACCGCTTGTCGGTTACCGACGCCAACCACAACGTTCAAAGCTTTGAATACGACGATAAAAACCGCCTGATCGTCCAGCGAACTGAAGCCGATGGCGTGGAAACCCATTACCGCTATGACCGGGTCAATAACCGCACCAGCATCACCTACGCTGCCAATACTGCGGCCGCCAGCACAGAAACATTCGAATACTACGCCGATGATCAGCTGAAAGCGCAGATCGATGGTGAGGGTCATCGCACCAGTTTCGTCTACGATGAAGCCAACAACCGTACCATCGTGACGGATCCGGAGGGATATCAAACCCTGTACGCCTATGACGCGAATAATCGCGTTGCCAGCATTACCGATCCGGAAGGCGGCCTGACCCGTTATGTTTATGATGGCAATGGCAACCGGATACAGGTCATCGATCCGGAAGGACATCGCCAGACCACCTACTACAACGCCGCCAATCAGGCGCTGTACGCTATCGATGGCGAAGGTTATCTCACTTATTTTGAATACGATGCCGCCGGCAACCAGATTGCCAAAACGCTTTATGCCCAACCGGCCAACGTACCGCAGACTGACACCGAACTGGCCACTCAACCGGTCATTATCGAGCAGCCCGGACAGGACCAGCACACCCGCTTTGAATATGATCGCCTGAATCGCCTGAGCGCTCAGGTGGATGCCGAAGGATACCGCCGCGAATTTGGCTACGATGCTGTTGGCAACCAGATCCTGAGTCGCCAGTACATCACACTCGACGGTTCGGTCGTCGAGGAACAACATACCTGGTTCGATGCCCTGAACCGTGCCTCACAACAGCTGAGTGCCGAAGGATATCTGAGCCGGTTCCACTACGATGCCCTGGGCAATCTCACGGCCCGTGAACTGTTCGATACGCCCGTCAGCGTACCTGCCGATGGTCAGTTGCCGGAGCCGGTCAGCAATGATGTCATCCGCCTGACCGAATACGCCTACGATCATAACAACCGTGTGATTCTGGAGCGCAATCCGGCGGGTACCGAAACCCGCACAGTTTATGATGCCCGTGGCAATCGTATTGAACAGATCGAAGCCGCCGGCACAGCAGATGCCCGAGTCACAGCTTTCAGCTATGACAAAGCCAACCGGTTGATCAGCCAGACAATGGCGGCCGGCACATCAATTGCGCTGACCACACGGTTCGACTACTACGCCGACGGTCAGATCAAAACCCAGTACCAGGCCTGGGGTTCGGCTGATCAGATACAGACCGATTATCGCTACGACCGCAATAATCGTTTGATCGAAGCCCGCAAACCTTTTGGTGACGGTGAAGCCGTTGTCGAACGCTACGAATATGACGCCGCCGGCAATCGTATCGCCTGGATCGAGGCCTATGGCACTGCTGACCAGCGCAGCAGTTTTTATCGTTACGATGCCAAGAACCAGCTCATCGAAGAACGACTGCCTTTGCAGGGCAGCAGCCTGGTCACTCATCACTACGAATACGATGGTGCCGGCAACCGGATCAAAGCCGTTTTGGCAGTCGACAGTGCTGAGCAACGGGTTCAACTGTGGCGTTATGACCGCGACAACCGCCTGGTGGTCAGTATCGATGGCGAGCAAACCGAAACCCACTATCAATACGATGGTGCCGGTAATCGCACGGCCGTCATTGCCGATGCGACGGGTACCCCACGCACCGTCCATTACCAGTATGATCTCGAAAACCGGGTCATTGCTTCCACCAGTGCCGAAGGTATCCGGTCCGAGTTCAGTTATGACCGTCTTGGCAACCAGACAGTTTCCCGTACGCTGGTCGATGCAGATCAGAATCTCTGGGCTCAGACCCACGCATATTTCGATATCCTCGGACGCCAGACCCACAGCGTCAGCGCTGAAGGTTATCTGACCGAAAACCACTACGACCTGTTTGGCAACCTGCTGTCCCGAACCCTGTACGAAGAGCGGGTCAGCCTGCCAGCAGATGGCGAACTGCCACACCCCCAAAGCGGTGATCAGGGTCGTGAAACCCAATACAGCTATGACAGCCTGAATCGTCAGATTCGCGAAATCCGGGCAGACGGGTTGATCATTGAGACTGACTACGACCTGCGCGGCAACCGCCGTTTTGTCTATCAAGGGGTACAAGCCGATGGCAGCGCTCTGCGGACCATGGAGTACCGCTACAACGATGCAAACAACCTAACCTTACAGATAGAGGCACTGGGCTCCAGCGAAGAAGTTAGTACTCACTTCGAAGTTAACGCTTTTGGCAAAACAACGGCCCGATATGATGCCTGGGGTACCGCCGATCAGCGTGAAACCCATTATCACTATGACCATCAGGACCGTCTGGTCCGTCAGACGACTGTTCTGGCCGATGGCCACGAAATACACACCGACAGCCAGTACAATGCACACGGTGACCTGGTAAAAACCATTCAGGCAGCCGGCTCTGATGAGCAGCGGACCGTCAGCTACCGCTATGACGACAATGGCCGCATGATTGAACAGATCGATGCCAATCAGGTTAAAACCCGTTACCAATACGATGCTGTAGGCAACCGCAACGCTATCACCGTCAATGTCGGTGCTGATAACGCCAGAACCCAACATTATCGTTACGATCTCGATAACCGCCGCGTGGCCATGATTGATGCCATGGGGGTGGAGACCCGCTATCAGCTGAACGGACTGGGCGACGTTGTGTCAGAAACGGTCAACCCGGACCAGCTCCACGATACTCCGGCACGAACCATTCAATACCAGTACGACCTCGACAGCCGCATGATCCGGCAGACCAGTGCAGAAGGCTATATCACCGAGTATGCCTATGACCGCCTTGGCAACCGGACCCTGACCCGGCAGCAGGTGAATGCGGAACATTACGCCGAAACCCGTGCGTACTTCGATATTCTCGGACGGCAGACTTATGAACTCAGTCCGGAAGGGCTGCTGACCCGTAACCAGTACGATGTATTTGGCAATGTCACCACCACCACTCAATACCGGGTTCCCGTCAGTGTCCCGGCAGAAGGTGATCCGCAGGCGCTGCCAGGCGATGAAGGTATCAGCGTCCACTACGAATATGATGCACTGGACCGTCAGGTCCGTGAAATCCGCGCCGATGGATTTATCACCGACACCCACTACGACCTGCGCGGTAACCGCCGTTTTGTGCTTGAAGGCGTCGACGTGCTTTCCGGTACTGCGTTGCGCACAACCGAATTCCGCTACAACCTGGCGGATCAGCTGACCGACATGATCAGCGCCCAGAGCACTGAACAGGAAATCACCACCCACTACGAGCTCAACGATTTTGGCAAAGCCGTTGCCCGTTTTGATGCCTACGGCAGTGCGGATCAGCGCGAGACCCGCTATCAATATGACGGCAATGACAATGTCATCAGTGAAGCACTGGTGTTGGGTCAAAACGCCGATGGCAGTGAGCAGTTACTGATCACCGAAACCCGCTACAATGCGTTTGGTGAAGTGAGCAGCCGGACCGCTGCTGCCGGCAATACAGACGCCAGAACCACACAATATCACTATGATCACGATGGCCGCCTGACCGATGAAATCAATGGCGAAGGCGAAATTACCCATTATCAATACGATGCTGCCGGTAATCAGATTGCCGTGACCACAGCTTATCAAACCGATGATGCACGGACGACACACCAACTGTTCGACCGGGACAACCGCAAGGTTGCCAGCATTGATGCTGAAGGCATCCGGACCGATTATCAATACGATGGCCTGAGCCAGCTGATCCAGGAAACCCGGGCCGCCGGTACCACCCTAGCCCAGACCACACACTATCAATATGATCTCGACGGACGGCTGCAGCAGGTCATCTCGCCACTTGGATTCACTACCAGCTACGAGTATGACCGGCTGGGCAACCAAACCCGGATCAGCCGTCAGGCTGATGATCCTGCGACTCTGAACAGTGGAGAAATCCGCTATGCCGTCACCTATCAATACTTCGATATCCTGGGACGGCAGACCGGTACTCTGTCACCACTGGGTTATCTGACAGTCAATCAGTATGACGACCTTGGTCGCATGCTCAGCACGACCCAGTACAGCACCCCAGTGTCAGCTTACGGCGATGAACTGCCGAAACCGGTCGACGGTGATATACAGCGGCAGACCCACTACCGTTATGACGCCCGCGATCAAATCGTCGAGGAAACCAATGCTCTCGGAGTGATCACCCGCTATCAATATGATCTGCGCGGTAATCGCACACTGGTCCAGGAAGCCGTGGATGCCGAGACCGGCGACAGCCAGCGTCAGACTGCGTATCAATATGACCTGGCTGATCGCTTGACCGAGCGGGTTGATGGTTATGGCAGTCACAACGCTTATCGCACCCGTTTTGTCCTCAATGGTCACGGCGATACCATCCGTCAGATCAATGCAGCTGATAGCGATGAAGCCCGGATAACCGAATACACCTACGATCTGGCCGGCCGCGTGACTGAGCAGCGGACCTGGTCAGACAACAGCCTCACCGAAGCCGATATCCGCACTCATTATGTCTATGACGAAGCCGGTAACCTGATCACTCAGACAACCGGACGATGGGATGCCTCCAGCGAGCAATTGCTGGAAAGCAGGCAACAGCATTTCCAATACGATCTCAATAACCGGATCACCGACGAAATCAATGGTGCCGGCGATATCAGCCATTACGTCTATGACGCCCTGGGCAATCGTGTTCAGAGCAGCCTGGGCTACGGCACCACCAGCCAACGCGATGACTATTTTGAGTTTGACCTGGAAGGTCGGGTCGTGCGTGCCATTGATGGCGAAGGCAGCGTCAGCGAATACCGCTACGACGCCCTCGGCAACAAGATCAAAACCATTCAGGCCGCAGGCGTTACGGGCGAAGAGCGCGTCACCACCTATCAATACGACCTGCAAAACCGTCTGCTGGCAATCATTGATCCGGAAGGGGGTAAAACCGAATATAAATACGACGACCTTGGCAATCAGATACAGGAAACCAACGCCAACGGCGGTGTGCAGCATAACACCTTCGACATTTTGGGCCGTATGGTGGTCAGTGTCTCGGCCGGCGGTATTAAAACCGTCCACGAGTACGACACATTGGGTAATCTGATTGTTGAACGTCAGGGGCAGGATGACGGCCAGGGCAGCGCCAGCACATTGTTCTTCGGTAATCATTTTGCCGAAACCCGACACGAATACGACATTCGTGGCAATGAAATCATGACCACGGATCCACAGGGCTTCAGTACCCGGATCAGCTATAACGCGTTTAACGAACAGGTTAAAGTTGAAAACGGACTGTACCTCGGCACAGACGCCACGCTGCTGGCCCTGCAACAGGTGAACACTTCACGTTTCGAATACGATGCCGCCGGTCGTCTGATCAGCATGACCGATGCCGCCGGCAGCGAAACCCGTTATACCTACAATGCCAACGGTGATCGCATCACCGAAACTATAGCCGCCAATGGATTTGCCAATACCGAACCCCGCACGACCCGCTATGAATACGATCAGGCCGGACGCCAGGTTCGTATCGTCAGCGCCGGTGGCAGCATCACGGTACATACCTACAACGCCGCCGGCCAGAAGGCCTCCACGGCAATATTGCAGTCCGGTGAAGGTGACGCTCAGGTCTGGAGTACCACACGTTACACCTACAATGGCCTGGGTAAGGTTGAAACCGAAACCGATGACTATGGTGTTCAGACCCGTTATCAATACGATGCGGTCGGCAACCTGACCGACACATGGGTTGCCTGGGGTACTGACGACCAGCGTCATACGGCCATGGAATATGACCTAAACAATCACAAAACCGCCGACATTGATGGTCTGGGTAATCGTACCCTGTATACCTATGATGCACTCGGCAACCAAACGTCGGTCACCGATGCACAAGGACATACCGCCTACTACTATTTCAATCTACGCAATGAACTGCAACTGATGGTGGATGGTACGGGTGCGGTCACCCGTATGGACTACGATGCTGCCGGCAATGTCATCATGACCCGGCAGTATGCAACCCGCGTAGACCTCAACAGTCTCGACCAAAATACCCGGTTCAGCCTGACGGCAGTCAACGCACTCGTTGTGGAGGACTCCAACCACGACAGAGTCGTTTCCAGCATGTTTGACCAGAACGGCAACGAACTGACTCAGGTGTCTGCAGATGGTCAGATCACCGAAAAACATTATGACGCTGCCAACAATCTGATGACCGAAATTCATTGGGACAGCAGCCGTCAGCACAGCCGTACCATGCACTACGAGTACGACCTGAACAATCGCTTGACCCGTTTTACCGATGTCGACGGCAGTGTCACCGAGTTCAGCTATGACGGTGCCGGCAACAAAGTCCGTCAGGTCATCACCGCAGCCGCCGCTTCGGTCGACCCCCATGCCGTCCGGATCACCGAGTACCAGTACGACCTCAACAACCGTCAGACCGGCGAGCTGTTTGATCCGAACGGTTTGCATATACTGCAACGCTACGAATACGATCTGGCCGGTAATAAGACTGCTTATATCGACGGCAATGGTCACCGCAGCACCTATCAGTATGATCAGAACAACCGGGTATCACTGGAAACCAATGCCCTTGGCGACCAGACCGAATATCGCTATGACCGCACCGGCAATCAGGTGTACAAACGCGATCCCCGCGGTGGCATTTATACCTATGAATTCGATGCCGCCAACCGGCTGATTCGTGAGCATTCGCCCGAAGCGGAGGTTACCCGCTACGACGCCAGCATGGGTGATTGGGTCGTGCGCACCGAGTCACGGGTGGTCGAACACCACTTCGATGCCCTTGGTCATGAAGTGCAGACCATCGATGCCGACGGCTACAAAACCACACGCTGGTTCGATGCCAATGGCAACCAGACTGGCGAGCTGAATGCCCGTAATGTCTATACCGGTTTCGAATACAATGCTTTTGGGAACCAGACCGCACGCCATGAATACCTGCAATATCTTGGAGCGGCAGCCCACAACGTAGATATTCAGCCTCAACCCGGTGATACCCATAAAGTCACCACACGGATGAGTTATGACGACAACGGCCGGCTGTTGCAGACCCGTTATGCCGACATTGAACACTACACGCTGAACACCGCATCCGGACAACCTTCCACCACTTCCAGTGATACGGCCATTACGGAACAGTACCACTACGACGAGTGGGGTAATCTGGCCTGGCAGGCCGATCGTAATGGCCATAAAACCTGGTTCTATTACGACAACAAAGACCGTCAGGTCGTTCAGATCGACGCCATGGGGTATCTGACCGAAACAGTTTATGACGCCCAGGACAACATCCTCGAACAGTACCAGTACAGCGCACCGGTCCAGACCAGCAGTCTCACCGGCGGTCGCCTGCCCGAAGGCGGGCTGTTTGAAGGCGGTGCAAACGGCGGCTTCAGCTTTGTGGATGACAGCAATGTTCAGGTCTATCACCTGACCCGCCGCTACGATGCCGCCAACCGCATGATCAGCGAAACCACTCCGGCCATTACGACGTTCACCCGCGCTGGCGGTAATCTGCTGACCCCCGTCACGACTGAATTCGTTTACGACCAGAATGGCAACCAGATCGCCAAAACCCGGGCGGCTAACATCGCCGGACAGAGCGTCACGGAATACTTCTATTTTGATGCTGCCAACCGCATGATTGCAGCCGTTGATGAAAAACACGTACTGACAGAAATCCGCTACGACGGCAACGGCAATACCGTCCTGCAGGCCCGCTATAATGGCCGGGTCAGCTCCACCGATTTTCTGCATGAGAGTCTGACCAGCCTCAAAGCCCAGGTCAGCGCCGGCTCCGGTCATCAGGTTATCGAGAAAAGTTATGATGGCTTTAACCAGTTAACCCAGGAAATCCAGAAAATCGACGGTGGTTCCGCCATCAGTGGTGCACCGTTCGACAGCAACGACCTGGTCACGCAGTATGGTTACGATGGTCTTGGGCACGAAACGGTGAAAAGCGTCCTGGAAACCCAGGCCATCATTAATTTCCGCAACAGTCAGAACAACCGTTTGAGCGGTGATCGCCGGTTCCAGGTGGATAACGCCTACGTCACCCGCAATGCCTATGATGGTATGGGCAACCTGATCCGCATGCAGTCACCCGATGGCACCGGATCCATCTTCCAGTACGACACCCGCAACAACCAGACGCTGGCCTATACCGGAGAAGTCAGCAGCTATCCGGAAATGGCCAGCAATATCGCCGTGGAAGTCGCCGATACCCTCAATATCAGTTGGCAGGGCAGCCCCCGTGCCTATGTGGTCAGCTACAGTGGCTCCCGTGCCGGTGCAGTGGACAGTGACGGCAACATCAACTGGAACGCACTCGAAGGTAATGGTGCCAGCAAAACCGGCATCACCGGTAATCAGAGCGCATCGTTGGCTTTGGAAGCGGGAGAAACCCGTTATTTCCGGGTTGTTTCCGTGGGTATTGGCGGTAACAAAACCGTCTCCGAGGAATATAAAGTCACCATGCCGGCAGTGTATGAGTCAGTCAGCATCATCCAGTCCGGTGATCATCTGGCCGCTCAGGTACACTTCAACAGCAGCGTAGAGCAACCCGCCATCGTGATCGGCGGTCAAAGCTACAGCCTGGTTGCCATCGGCGACAATGACTACCGTGCCGAACTGCCAGCCGGTCTGAACGCCGGACAAAACTACCGGATTCAATGGCAGAGTGCTGGTCAGAACTACAGCAGCGACGCCATCGGCCTGGCGTCACCCGAAACTCACACGGTGACACATTCCAGCTATGACATCACTCTGAACAGCTCCACCGATGGCAATACGTTCAACATCAGCTATACCCCGGTATTGCCGCAAAACCTGGGTGATTACAGCAGTCTCGCCCTGGTGTGGCAGCAAATCCTGCCGGAAGACTCCACTGATACCGCCTATGTCGGCTCGCGGGTTCTGTCTCCCGAAGACATCGCCGCCGCTCAGGCAGATCCGGATAATGCCGATGTTGCGGTCTTCCCATTAGCACTTGAAGACCTGCCGGAGGGTGAATATCAGGTTTCACTGGTCATCACCAATGCAGAGGGCCAGCAGGTTCTGGACCGCTTTACGCAAACACTGGCCGGTACCGACTTCACAACGGATCCTGTACTCAGCATTGAACGAAACAACCTGAGTCTTGGACTCTCCGGTGCCCTGGAGCAAACAGACTATGCCAGTGTCT
>NZ_JBNKSF010000058.1:0-53564 GCF_050297175.1 Gynuella sp.
GAACCAGAACCAGAACCAGAACCAGAACCAGAACCAGAACCAGAACCAGAACCAGAACCAGAACCAGAACCAGAACCAGAACCAGAACCAGAACCAGAACCAGAACCAGAACCAGAACCAGAACCAGAACCAGAACCAGAATTAACTTATCGGCAGGCCCAGCCTGCTGATATGGATCCGATAGAAGAGGGTGGTGAGCCAGACCCTGAGGCTCACGCCATTGGTGATGAGACGCTGAAGGCTGCTCTGCAATGGCAAAGTAATGGCCGGCCAGCATGGGCTGAGGAGCGGTTTGACTGTTTGATTTTTCGGGTGGATGGTTTGTCTTTGGCGGTCCCTATGGTGATGCTGGGAACGATTTATCCTCTGAATGAAACGGTGACTTCTTTATTTGAAGGACCTGATTGGTTGCTTGGCTTAATGCGTAGTCATGACCAGCGTAATATTAGAATTACCGATACGGCGTTGCTGGTGATGCCGGAAAGATATCGTCATGAGAGTAAAGAGAATCTAAGATATGCGATAAGCTTCTATGGCTCCGATTGGGCAATGGGGGTTCACGAGGTGGTTGGTAGCGAAATGATTGATCCCTCAACGGTAAACTGGCGAAGTAACCGAACTTCCCGTGCCTGGTTGGCTGGAACAATTAAAAAACACATGTGCGCATTGATTGATCCAGATGCATTTATCAATGGATTATTGGAAAAAGCCGGTTAATTTACTGGCAACCTGAATAATGCGATCTATGCTTAAATTATGTTTATGACCCGTTGTAGGAGTCGGGAGAAAAATGACTATACAGACAACGACTAAAGGCACCAAAGGTGCTGAGGATCCCATCTTGCAATGGGTGACCTTTCGGTTGGACAATGAAACTTATGGCATTAATGTCATGCAGGTTCAGGAGGTTTTGCGCTATACCGAGATTGCACCGGTTCCGGGAGCCCCGAGTTATGTGTTGGGTATTATCAATCTTCGCGGCAATGTAGTGACAGTGATCGATACCCGCGAGCGTTTTGGTTTGTCCTCAACAGAAGTAACTGATAATACTCGTATTGTTATCATTGAGGCGGATGAACAGGTTGTGGGGATTTTGGTGGATGCAGTTGCAGAGGTGGTTTATTTGCGTCAATCCGAAATTGAAACTGCGCCGAATGTTGGTAATGAAGAAAGTGCGAAGTTTATCCAGGGAGTATGTCATAAGAATGATGAACTACTTATTCTGGTTGAGCTTGAAAAAATGATGTCTGAAGAAGAATGGCAGGAAATTGCGGAGTTGTAAGTTCTTTGTGTTTACTGATACAGGCTGAGTTGAGTAAGAACGCTTCGTAAGAAGCGTTTTTTATATCTGAAGAAAATTGAACAGGGGAAGAAGGGGCGGTCGGTTTGGAACGTCGCTTTATGTTTTACTGCTGTTATCATCATCAAGTTGGTACATATACTGCTACGGGTCCTTTAAGTGACAATAATCCGACTGGTAGATCCTATGGCTGACTTCTCCTTAGTGTTTTTCTCTCTTACAACTTCCCAATGGTTGGTTGCAGTGGCTGTAATTTTGCAGCTTCTACTACTGGGGACATTTTGGGTGAGCTTTAGAAAGCTTAAAAAAAACTACCAGACGCAGATTGAAGATCTACAAAGCTACGTCAATGCTGTAAATCAGGGGGCGATCGGTATGGGGAAACGGCTGATTAGAGTTGAAAAGCAACTAACTCAGCAGAGCACACGTATTTCAGCATATACCAACAATGTTAAGGCCACCCCTCCCTCACCCAAGCCACTAGACGATGAAAATGTCGTTGTTAGTATTATGAAGAAAACAGGGCTCGGTCGGGCTGAGGCGCAGTTGCTGTCGAGAATCCAGTCTGGTCAGAAGGCAAGGGCTATATAAGTCATTGCTGAAATTAAAGTCTTTATTGTGTCAATTTTTTGGTAGATGATTGCTCCTGACTGAGTGCTTGAGTAGCATTCACTGTCAATGAATCGACAATTGATTTGTTGCCAGCATTACTTGTATGTATCTGTTGCTGAAGCCGTAGAGGATGACGCTGTTTACCAATCGGATTGACCAATGAACAAGAATTACTATGCCTCGTCACTGTTATTAGTAGTGACTTTTATGTGTAGCATGGCCGGTTTTGCCAGCCAGAATCGTAATCCCGCCGATCCATATGAAGGATTTAACCGGGTTATCTTTAAATTTAACGATACCGTGGACTATTTTGTTGTTAAGCCTGTTGCCAAAACCTATCGTTGGGTTGCTCCCAAGTTTGTTGAAAGGGGGGTTTCCAATTTTTTTGCCAATCTGGGTGAAGTAACAACCGTTCCGAACCATTTATTGCAGGGCAAGTTTGGTCAGGGCTTTAAAAGTACCGGAAGGTTTTTGATCAACAGTACTATCGGGGTAGCAGGTCTTTGGGATGTAGCAAGCCCGATGGGGTTAGAGAAAACCAAGGAAGACTTTGGCCAGACTTTGGGCAAGTGGAACATACCGAGTGGGCCTTATCTGGTGCTGCCGATATTGGGTCCTTCAACGGTCAGAGATGCCGGAGGGCTGGTCGTTGACACCTTAACCAAACCGACTACCTGGATACCTGATGATGCCAATGCCAAGGTGTCGTTGATGGTTGTGCAGGGAGTTGACAAAAGAGCTGCTTTGTTAGACTCCGAGTCTATGTTGACGGGGGACAAGTATTCAGCCATTCGGGACTTTTACCTGCAGATCAGAGAATATAACGTCCAGGATGGAGTTGTAGAGGATGATTTTATCAATGATGACTCTGATGAAAGCGAAGAAGAGTTTCTGGATGAGTCTTTTTAGTTGGGGTGATACAGAAAATCGTTAAAAGCCCTGGAGGCAAAAACCACCAGGGCCGAAAAAAATAGAAGATCAATTCATGATTTCGTCAATTCTGGCACCGATCAAATAGCGGTCACCATGATAATCTACGCACCGAGTTACAATAACGCTGGCAACCAGAGAGCTGAAACCTTCTGTTTGGGAGGGGAGTGTTACTGTAAGTCTGGAATGAATAGGGAGCTCGCGATCTATCTCTAACAGCATGCCAGCGGCGGACAAGTTTCTGCATAGACAAACAACATCAGGAATGTTTCGGCGATGAACTTTAGCTGTCGCGTTGATGGGCATGCGGATGTAGTCACGTTTTTCAACATAATCAAAAGCTTGATTGGTCATATGAGTCTCCGGTTCTTACCAGGCGGACATGGGTGCCTCATCTGGTGTTATTATTGTCATTATAGTTCGCAGAGAGACAGCGGATTCTCTGGTATCTCTTAAATATAGTCGACCTCCTTCAGCTTGGCACTTTTTATGCCGTTCCCAAAAGCCACATTTAACAGTTGCCTGCCACTTATGAAGCGAGTAGCTTTATCACCGCATATTTTACATCCGAGTGAATAACCGGTGCCATTAAAATGCTGACGAATATGGGTTAATTTTGCATGAGAAAAGGAAAACTACTCATAATTGATGATGAGTCACCTGTGCGTGACACTGTGGTTGGTTACCTGGAAGACAGTCAGTATGAAGTAATAGAAGCCAGTAATGGGGAAGATGGTTTGCAATTGTTCAGGTCAGCTAAGCCAGACTTGGTGTTATGTGATCTGAAAATGCCAAAAATCGATGGGCTGGTCGTGCTAAAAACGGTTTTAGAAGAAAGTCCAAACACTCCGTTTATTGTTGTCTCTGGTGCCGGAGTAATGAGCGATGTTGTCGAGGCATTGAGACTGGGCGCCAGTGATTATCTCGTTAAGCCCCTATCTGATTTGGCTGTGTTAGAACATTCTATTGAGAAAAACCTCAGTGCCGCCAACTTAATGAAGCAAAACGAAAGCTATCGTATTCGCCTCGAGCAAACTAATCAGCAACTGGAGGCTGATTTAAAAGCGGGTCGCAAGATCCAGCAAAGGATGCTGCCAGATAATAGAGCAGTAATCCACAATTACCGACTTGAGCATCAGATCTTTCCATCCCACTATTTGAGTGGTGATTTTGTAGACTACTTTGAGCTGAATGATCATCAGTTTTTATTCTTTATTGCCGATGTTTCCGGTCACGGTGTCTCGTCTGCCATTATTACAGTGTTGATTAAGAATTATTTACAAAGTCTTAGAGGAAGCTGGGATACCGATGTTCATGATCAATTAAGTGATCCCAGCCGCATTCTTGCGGGGTTGAACCAGTATCTCATTGAAATGGGGTTGGATCGACACGCAACAATGTTTGTTGGAGTTATTGACAGCGCTAAGGCAAAGCTGATTTACTCCTGCGCCGCGCATTTCCCGACACCCATTTTGAAACGGGCGAACGATGCTGAGGCACTACCAACAGACGGTTTACCGGTAGGGTTGTTGTCTGAAGCTGTTTATCGAAATCGGGAAAAGAGTTTGGCAGATGTGTCTGGCATGTTTTTGTGTTCGGATGGATTGCTGGAAATTATGGATGAGGCGTCTCTTGTACAAAAAGAAACCCGTCTGCTTGAAATAATTACAGAGAGTAACAATTCACTGAGTGAAATATGTGCGCATTTTGGTATGGGGAATGTTGAAGATATTCCTGATGATATTACACTTTTATCTGTTAACAACATCGAGCTGATCTGATGGTAGGTAGAATTTTGGTTGCCGAGCATCGTGGCACCTGGGTATTGAAGTTGGTCGGTGATGTCAGGATGACCTTATGTAATACGATTGAGGACTGCCTCTCGCGTATGTATACCGATGCCTCATTCAGGTCAGTAGTAGTTGACCTGACGGAAACAGAATGTATCGACAGTACTTCTCTTGGACTTCTTGCCAAAATATCTATCAAGACCAAACAACGTATTGGCCATATTCCCACCCTGATTTCCACTAATGATGATGTAACCCGCATCCTCCTGTCCATGGGCTTTAAAGACCAGGTTTTTGTCATCGCTGCCAGTTATCAACAAGAAGATTATCATATGGCAGAAGTCTCCCCGGTCGAATGTACAGAAAAGTCGGCTGAGCAAAGAGTCATCGAAGCGCACAAAATTCTTATGGACCTCAATGATCACAATCGCAGTCAGTTTAAAGATCTGGTTTATGCGCTGGAACACAGTCATCACTAACCTTAGTTAAAGAAAAGTTAAACGGGACTCTCTGTGTCGACAATCAAAAAAATATGTGTAATGGGCGGTGGTAGTTTTGGCACTGCCGTGGCGAATATTGCTGCTCAACATGATCGGGAAGTGAAGCTTTGGATGCGTAGTGAGAAGCAGGTGTCGGAAATTCTCGAGACCCGTATAAACTCTCGCTACCTGCCTCGCTATGAGTTGCTCCCAAACCTGATTCCCACCGATGATCTTGAGTATGCCTGTCAGGATGCAGAGATCGTGTTCGTTGCCGTACCCTCCAAGGCTTTCAGAGTCGTCATGGAAACGGCGATTCGTTTTATTCCCCAGAAGGCTCCCTTAATATCTTTGACCAAGGGTATAGAGCATGGCAGTTTTAAATTAATGAGTCAGGTGCTCAAGGAGATTGCCCCTAAAAACGAGATCGCGGTGCTGAGTGGTCCTAATCTGGCCAAAGAAATTGCAGAAGGGCAGTTAACCGCGACCGTTGTTGCAACTTACAACCCTACTATACGTAAAACCGTCCAAAAGCTGTTGAGTACACCCAAATTCAGGGTGTATGGCAATCCCGATACGTTTGGTGTTGAGCTGGCAGGAGCACTGAAAAACATATATGCCATTGCAAGTGGGATGGCTGCTGCATTGGGGATGGGAGAGAACTCCCGGGCAATGATTGTTACCCGTAGCCTTGCTGAAATGAGTCAGTTTGGTCAGCATATGGGAGCAAATCCGATGACTTTTATTGGTCTGGCCGGAGTAGGAGATCTCATCGTCACTTGTACTTCACCATTGAGCCGTAACTTCAGGGTAGGTTATGAGATTGGGCTGGGTCACAATCTGAAACAGGCCATAAAAATGACTGGAGAGACGGCAGAGGGGGTAAATACTCTTCGAATGGTAAAGGAGAAAGCGGATGAACTCGGAATTACGATGCCTATCGTATCTGGGTTGTATGAAGTGCTCTATGACGGGCGAGATGCTGCTGATATCGGAACTTTACTTATGGTCGGTGAGCCGGCCGAAGATGTGAAATTCCAGTTGGGAGGTTAGTGATGAGTACAATTGTTCCGGAACCTGGACAAAGAGAGCGGATGGAAAACATTTGGATCCGCTGTTTATATATGGTTCTTTACTTTCTGGTTCACAGGTTGGCAGCGTGGTTATTGTATTTTGTGGTGGCCATTCAGTTTCTGGTTGTTTTGTTCAGCAAGGAAAAAAACAAGACGCTGGTTGATTTTGGTTGGTCGTTAAATCAATACATATTGCAGGCAGGCCAGTTCCTGACATTTGAGACGGACAGCAAGCCTTTTCCTTTTAAAGATTGGCCTGTGCGCAAAGAAATGGAAGAAACTGTTTCTTCTGATCAAACTACATCCGAAAAATCGGAAGAGGAGACTGAATGAAGTTATTTCTGCTGCGTCATGGTCAGGCTGAGCCCTATCAAAATGATGACTTTTCCCGTCAGTTAACAGAAAAAGGCCGTCAACAGATTGCTTCAGTGATTGCGCATATTCAGCAACCTGAGCTAATAGTGGTCAGTCCTCTGGTCAGAGCACAGCAAAGCGCGGCCATTGTGGCAGATGCATTTCAACCCTGTTCCAGAATCAATAGTGATACGCTGATTCCAGATTATAACCCCAGTGATGTGCTTTCCTGGCTGGAAGGTTGTGATGCTGATGTTGTTTTGCTGGTTGGTCACAATCCGTTGCTGAGTCGATTGGTTAACTGGTTATCTGATAAGGAGCAGTTTATCAATCTTGATACCGGTGGGCTTGCATGTTTGGAAGGGGATATCGTGGCACCCGATTGCATGACACTGCATTGGATCCGTTAGGGTGAATGATGATGACTTATCTTTTGAACTCTATAGGCTGCGGTATTGAATAAAACTGAACTGATTCTGGAAACGCCTTTTGGGAAGGTGGCTGGGCTGGAATGGACTTGTCCATCTGCCGAAATAAAAACCCCTTGTGTTTTTTTGCATGGCTGGCTTGATAATGCAGCGAGCTTTGATCATATCATTCCCAGGCTGAACTGTTCGAAGGTCTATGTATTGGACCATTATGGTCATGGAGGCAGTGCCCATCGGCGCGATCCTGGCTTTTATTCCATAATGGATCACGTACTGTTTTGCCATGCTGCAGTTGATATGTTGAAGCTCGACCGTTTTCATTTATTGGGTCATTCCCTGGGGGCTGTAGTTGCATCTTTATGGGCTTTGAGCGACCAGAGGATCGACAGGTTGGTCTGGCTGGATGCCGCAGGGAGTCTTAGCTCACCTTCTGCTCATCGCCCGGAAAGCATTCGAACGGCAGTACATCGTTTTTTTGATAACCCCAGACGATCCGGTTATGAGTCTCTGGAAGTTGCAGCGAAAGTTCGTGCCGGTGTTGACGAGTTATTGTCATACGAAGCTGCTTACGCGTTGGTACAGCGAAATATGGTCATGAATGGAACTGAGTATTATTGGCGCTATGACCCGTGTTTGAAACTTCCAACTCCCATCAGAATGACTGAAGAAGATGTTCGGGTTTGTCTAAGCGCTATTCATCAGCCATTATTGATAGTGCTCGCAGAGCAAGGATGGCCTGTATTAAATCGGGATGAACTTGAGCAGCGTTTGAAGTGCGTGCCCCACGCGCAAGTCTCATGGTTACCAGGTGGCCATCATTTTCATATGAACCCAATTACGGTGGGGTTGCCCGAACTCATTAATCAGTTTCTTTCAGAGGTTTGACTATGTTTCCCTGGTTGAACAGATACCTTTCCCGGTGGGTGTTAATACCTATTATTATGACCGGTTACTGCGGGTATGGTTATGCGCTAGAGATAAAGCCCCTGCAATCCGATCACATGGTGATTGATCGCCAGCAGGAAATGAATGGTTACCGCTGGTTTCAGGGAGCGGCTAAAAAGGTGTCAGGTAGATATTTCGCGGATAAGGAAGAGCGGGTGAATGGTATGTTGCATCGGCAGGTCTGGGAAATAGGGGCGGATGTTGATCTTAATGAAGCTCATCAGTTTATCTTTAGTCAGGTCTTACCGTATAACGCAGATGTAATATTTGATTGTCGAGGGTTGGACTGCGGTGTTTCCAATGTGTGGGCTAATCAATTATTTGGTGTTTCGCAGCTCTATGGTCGTGATACTGAGCAGGATTACACCACCGTATCTTTTGTGTTGGACAAGCAACCTTACATCCTGTCAGTTTACACGGTGCAACGTGGTAATCGCAGGGTATATCAATTGGTTGATATGCTTGCATTAAAGGGAGATGTTGTGCCGGTATCGGAAGTGGTGGGAAATATCGAACACGGACATCTGGCATTTAATCCCGAAGACTTGCAGGATCGTCGTAAGGCCGTCGAGTTAGCTGTGGTTCGTTTGGCTGAGCACCCGGAGTTACGCCTCCTTATCGTAGGGCGCAGTACAGGTGGATCGTTCTCTCAAAACCTCGAAGATAGTCGCAAGCTGGCAGGGCAGGAAAAAACAGAGCTGGTGACCGCTGGAGTGGAGGAGTCGCGTATAGATACTCTTGGTATTGGAGATTATGACAGTGATGCCAATGGTTCGTTGTTAACAATAAACTCTCTTGTGGAGTTATGGTTCAGGTAATGCATAATTTATTGACTATTCGCGACTATGTTCGTTGGGCGGCATCCGAGTTTGATCGTCGTCAGTTATTCCTTGGTCATGGTTCTGACTCATATTGGGATGAGGCCACATTTCTGGTTTTAGGTGCTATTCATCTACCATGGGATTGTGGTTCCAATATCCTTGATGCACGCCTCACCGAAGAGGAAAAACAGTGTGTTCAGACATTACTGCATCGTCGAATTGAAGACCATGTGCCTGTGCCTTATTTACTTGGTGAGGCGTGGTTCTGTGACTTGCGCTTTAAGATCAACGAGCACACGCTGATTCCCAGGTCTCCAATTGCGGAATTAATTCAACATCGTTTCGCTCCCTGGTTAAGTCAGGAGCCTGAATCAATTCTTGATTTATGTACTGGAAGCGGATGTATTGGTATTGCTTGTGCGCATGAATTTGATCAGGCTCGGGTGTTGTTAACCGACATCAGTTCAGAAGCGCTAGTAATCGCAAAGCAGAATATCACCGATTACGGTTTTGAAGATCGGGTTTCTGTATTGCATTCGGACTTGTATGCAGCGTTAACCGAGGTGCATCAATTTGATTTGATTGTTACAAATCCTCCCTATGTTGATGCCGAGGATTTTGCCGATATGCCAGAGGAATACAGAAATGAACCCAGTCTGGCGTTGGTGTCTGGGCATGATGGCCTGGATGCTTGTAAAGAGATTCTACGGTGCAGTGCCGATCATCTCACAGAGCATGGCGTATTGATTTGCGAGGTTGGTAACAGTGCGGGTGCTTTGCAAGATCAATATCCGGACATTCCATTCACCTGGATTGAGTTCCATAATGGCGGTTTTGGTGTGTTCCTGTTGACCAAGGCAGAGTTATTGGAGCATCGACATTGGTTTGAGAATTAACCGAAGTTTAATGATCCATGTTATGATTTTGTTACTTTTTACTTATCCGTTTTAAGAAATTACATGTCAGGAAACACTTTCGGAAAATTATTTACGGTCACCACATTCGGTGAGAGTCACGGTCCGGCCCTTGGTGCAATCGTAGATGGTTGTCCTTCTGGCTTACCGTTGACCGAAGAAGATTTGCAGGGTGATCTTGATCGCCGCAAACCTGGACAGTCGCGCTATACAACTCAGCGTAGGGAAGCCGATCAGGTGAAGATTCTCTCTGGAGTCTTTGAGGGTGTGACGACTGGTACATCCATTGGTTTGTTGATTGAAAATACCGATCAGCGTTCGAAAGACTACTCCAATATCAAGGATACTTTTCGTCCCAGTCATGCTGACTATACTTATACTCACAAGTATGGTGTTCGTGATTATCGGGGAGGTGGGCGATCATCTGCTCGTGAAACTGCGATGAGAGTAGCCGCTGGATCGATTGCGAGAAAGTACCTGGCCACAAAAGGTATTTTGATTCAGGGTTATTTGTCCCAGTTGGGCACAATCAAAATAGACACGGTGGATTTGGCAGAGATCAACAATAACCCTTTTTTCTGTCCAGATGCTGCAAAGGTGCCTGAAATGGAAGCCTACATGCAGGCTTTAAGTAAAGAAGGTAATTCTGTTGGTGCAGAAATAACTGTTGTGGCGACAGGGCTTATTCCCGGTTTGGGAGAGCCTGTGTTTGATCGTTTAGATGCGGAGTTGGCCCACGCGTTAATGAGTATCAATGCGGTGAAAGGTATTGAAATTGGTGATGGATTCTCCGTGGTTGGTCAGAAGGGAACAGAGCATCGGGATGAAATGACCCCGGAAGGTTTTCTGAGTAATCACGCTGGAGGGATTTTGGGGGGGATTTCTACTGGGCAAGATATTGTTGCGCGTATCGCTTTGAAGCCAACCAGCAGTTTGCGACTGCCGGGCCGTAGTATCGATAAAAATGGTAATCCTATTGAAGTCGTGACCACCGGTCGTCATGATCCATGTGTGGGAATTCGGGCTACTCCGATTGCCGAGGCCATGATGGCAATCGTATTGATGGACCATTTTCTTCGCCATCGTGGACAGAATGCAGATGTTCAGGTGGATACACCGGTGTTGAAGGGTTAAGTTTTTTTAAGTGTTATCGTCTTTATGTCTGTAGCCAGTGATGTTCTCTGGCTATTTTCCCGTTTGAGTTGAAAGTTACTCCCTCTTGTTCCAGTAATTGACGTTGTCTTGGTGCACCAGGATGGTCGGAAACTTTCATTTGCGAATTGATCACGCGGTACCAGGGCAACTTTGACCCTTCAGGGGTTATTCGCAAGGCTCTTGCAACCATACGGGCAGAGCAGTTAGGAACCATTTTGGCAATGGCGCCATAACTGATAACCTGACCTTTGGGAATACTGCCGATAATGGAGTAAATTGCCAGATATCGTTCGTCAGATATCTCTGCCATTAAAAATATAAACGCATGACGGTTTGAGCAATACAAGCAGGTCTGCGACAGTTTTCAATGTCAATCGTGTGTTCCATCACCACTTCCAGCCCTTTACGAATTTCAGAAACGCCAATATAGCGGGAGCGAGCTCTAATGCGGTTTCCGGGTTTGACCGGAAAATGAAAACGAACCTGATTCAAACCATAATTGACACACATTTTGGCATCGGGAAACGGAGGTTTGTCTTCATTCACTGTTTCCGTCAAGTACGGAATCATGGACAGAGTCAGGAAGCCATGTGCAATCGTCTGTTTGAAAGGCGATTCTTGTTTTGCTTTTTCGGGATCGGTGTGTATCCATTGCTGGTCTTTAGTGACACCTGCAAACTGGTCAATTTGGTCTTGTTCAATGGTATACCACTTACCAACAAAGTACTCCTGGCCGATCTGAGCATTAATATCATCAAGGATATGTTGATATGGAGCGGTAGTGGGAATATATCCTTTATTTGTAGATACTTCTCCATTTACCTGCCCAAGCAGCTGATGCCAGTGAGCATTGATCGTTTGGCTGATCTCTGCCCAGTAATCCTTGATGGTTGGTGAGATTATGTCGCCTACATCAAAGCTCTTTTGAGCAAGAATTTCTTTTTTCTTTTTTAGAAAATCGATCACATCCATCTTAACGTCCTTAGTCGCTCCCGCCTCGATAGTTTACAATAATAAAGCTGCGCTATCTTATGCAACAGCTGATGAATTTTCACTATACAAGGAGAAAAAAATGTCGAGATTTGCAATTACTATATGTTTAGTAATGCTTAGTTTTACCGCATTTGCAGAAAATGGTTTTGTTAGTCGTGCCTCAGTGACTTCAGGGATCGTGGATCGCGAGCCGGTTGATGAATTGAATGTGGTGCCATTGGAAACTGACAAGCTGTATTTCTTTACTGAACTTATGCAGTTTCAGGGAGAGCAGGTTCGTCATGTATGGAAATATAAAGACGAAGTTATGGCAACAGTTACCTTCGATGTTAAAGGACCAAGATGGCGGGTTTATTCTAGCAAAAATATGTTGCCTGAGTGGACTGGAAATTGGTCTGTCGAAGTGCTGGATCAAAATGACAACCTGATCAGCAGTTATCAGTTCAGCTACGGGCAGTAGGTTCTGATCTGTTTTAATATTCTGATTGATTCGAGCCATGATATCTCATCAATGGCTCGTTCAGCTTCTTCATAAATACGCTCATCAAGTTCGTTAAAAATTAGCACGGTGTAAACTTTCTGTTGATAAAAATGAATGATCAAGTCGTCATAGTGACCCAGCACCGGGTAGTTTTTTAGTGTGGATTCTATCTCAGGCCTGAGCGGGGCAAGGGTAGGGCTTTCAGATACGTTGTCGGCTTCATAGTCAACGTGTAGTGTAATGTCCTGAACATCTTGTTGGCTGGCTCTTAGCTTTTTCATAGCCCAGTCTCCAATCTGGTGTCCTTCAGAAACAGAGATGTCTGATGCCACCTGTATATGGGCGTCAATAAAAATATGATTACTCATTAAGCGCCCTCTCAGCATATGTGTGTTTCGCACACCCGGGACTGATGAAAGTGTCTTGGAGATCTCGGTTTTAAGTTCAGTTGAAATACCATGGTCCACCAATTGCTGAATCGCATCCCAGGCTAAAGAGAAACCCATTTTGGATATTAAAACTGCTACAAGCAGAGCTGCTACAGTTTCAATAACTGGGTAACCCGCGAGAGTTGATAGCACACCAATGAATACAACCAGCGAGGAAAATGCGTCTGATCGATGGTGCCAGGCATTTGCTTCCAATAAAGGAGAATGTATTTTTTTTGCAGCGACCAGGGTAAAACGATATTGCCATTCTTTGCAGAGTAAGGAGATAAATACGACAGCGAGAGAAAACCAGCTTGGCTGTACATCTGAGGTGGTGTTAATCAGATCTGAACCATATTCGTATCCCATGGAAATGCCAACTATCAGTAAAATGGATCCAAGCATTACTGTGCCAAGCGTTTCGAATCTGGCGTGCCCGTATGGGTGGTTTTCATCGGGGGCATTATGGGAGAATCTATTGATAGTCAGTATTAAAACATCTGATATCAGGTCACTAAATGAATGCAATGCATCTGCAATCAAGCCACTTGAATGATAGATTGTCCCCACAATGAGTTTGCCCGTCGCCAGAACGATATTGATGATCATTCCATATGCGGTAATGTTCCGCATGACTGTCTGGCGATTGTGAGAGTCATTCTCGTTGGTTGATTGCTTTGACATTTTGTGTCCATTGCTCCGAATAAATAATCCCGCCGTTTTCGTCCAGCGAAGGGTAGGATATATTATTCGAATCACACAAGTCTGCCAATTTTGGGTAGCACCAACGGAAAAGTTTCCGATCAAACGCTGGCTGTGTCATTTGATTCTGATTGTAAAACTCATTCTCAACTCTTTGGCGCATAGCCTCGCTCAGAATAATGGCGGCTGCCACTGAAACATTATATGACTCAACCATACCAAACATTGGAATGATCAGGTGGTGATCGGCGAGGTGTGCAACCTCTGTGCTGATGCCAGGCTTTTCTGCGCCAAGAACAATAGCTGTTGGCTGACAGAAATCGTACTCATAGTAATTTGTTGCCTGGTCTGAGAAGTGAGCGGCACAAATTGTAAATCCTGAATTTTTTAGGGTTGATATCGCTTGTGTTGTTTGTTCATGAAGGACAACGTCCACCCATTCACCAGCTCCACCGGATGTTCTTCTATGTAGCTGGTACTGATCTCTGTCGGCAAGTGCGACATGGACTGTATCAAGCCCTACTGCATCGGCTGTGCGTAGTAAAGCAGATAGATTTTGGGTTTTATGTACACTGTCAGTGACGATGGTCAGTGAGGTTTGTCGATGCTGTAAAACAGACTTTATTTTATGGAATCTTGCTGGTGTCATAGCTGAAATGAGCGCCTTAAGAGTCATCTTAAGGCGCTGTTAAATTACAAATACTCTGAATAATCGTTATCGAACTCGAATTCGATGGTGTTTTTAAACTGACTTAATTGTACAGATTTGTCTGACAGGGTGACATCTTTGTCATCCATAACAGACTGACCAAACTGATAAATCACTGATTCACTGCCACTGATAGCAACTTGATCATAAGCGGCCACTGCTTCGACAACTGCCTCATTCAGTTTATGGTAGTTGGTCATTTTCTTGTGACCATGCTTGGCCTGTAGCATGTTTTGAGTTTGTTGTGGGGAGAGAATCAATGCAGACGCATTGTTACCACCAAAACCTTTGGAATTAATAATACTGGCAAGCATGTCTTCGCCTTTAAGGCCGACTGCTTTGTGTTCCATCATTATGTCCAGATGGCTGGTATGAACGTCATCAGCAATTTGATCGATGGTTTTAATGCCGGGGATGTAACCGTCATTCCAGACTCCTAATGAAGCTACAACCTGATCCAGGCCGGCAGGACCCAGGGAGTGACCAACATAGCTTTTAATTGCGGCAACAGGCCAGTTAGTAATGCCAAATGCTTGAGCAACCTCATTGAGTATATGGCTTTCGGTTACCCGATTCTGGGGTGTACCAGTGCCATGCGCCTGAACAAAAGATCGTTGTACCCCTTGTTCTCCCAGTAAATGACGGGCCAGTGCGGCGGATTTGGCAACAGTGATGTAGTTTCCTACACCAGGAGCGGAAATGGACTTTTTATTGGCGTCAGCATTCACAAACACGTCAGCTACTGCACCATGGATATTAGCGCCAAGTTCCAGAGCCAGTTCATCGTCCATTAGGATCATGAACTGACAGGATTCTGCCATAGTGAATCCCGCATTGGTTGAGAAGGGGCGGCAGGCACGACGGTTGTCCACAACCATCGCGTTATCCAGTTTGCGCAGTTGCTCATCATTGGCCAGGGCTCCCATGACTGCAAAGCCTTCAATAATTTCTGGCACGATAGGAGCTTCTGAGGCCCCGACGATCACAATTCTGGATCTTCCTGATTGGATGTCGTTAATACCCTGACGCAGATTATAAAGGGATGTGGCACAGGCACCTATATTACTGCCGGTGGTACCAACGCTGTTAATGATATAACTGTTGATGAAATCCGCTGGCATTTCCGGCAATGTCAGCGCCATCATTTTGGTACTGATACGATTACCTTTCATCGGGTTCTGATACAGCCCGGCAAGCCCGCTGTCGTCCATTTGGGAAATAGCTGAACCAGCATATACTGAAATCTGGTCAGGACGAACGTGCTGAAGAGCGGTCTCCCAACTGATTCCCAGGCTGTTTACTGCGTCAGACGCCCCATAGACAGTCATTTGCAGACCGCGTGGGTGGTGTTTTGAGTGATAGAGGCTGCCAGGATTGAAACCGCTGGGCAGCAGTCCGGCGCTTGATACTGTGCTTTTATAGCTGCCTGGTACCAGTATATCCAGATCGCTGCTGACCTCTACGGACACCTGTCCGTTGTCGATGTCCTTAATATTCCAGTTTTCAGGTGGGTTCTCTGGTAATTCACTTTTCTTCGCCGTGAACTGAAAGCCGTTGCCATTTTTCAGCGCCGTCCGACGCTGATAAAAAACTTTGTCAGGGTTGTAGTGACTGCCTTCGTTAATGCGACGGATGAGAGTGCCCTGTTTGAGTTTTTCGATCGTATCGACATTAAGGCCCTGACTGATGTCGATGTTCATGCGATTGGCGAGATCAGTCCAGGTATTGATCATGGCCGTTTCACCAAGTGCCTCGTGAACCATTCTTTTATATGCGTGATGTGATGAGCTGCGGCCCGCCGCATTCATTCCACCAAAAGACACAATTACCGGTAATTTTGCCATTTTTCGTTTCCTCAGTAGCTTTATCCACAAACAGGTTGAATGCCTGTCTGTGCCAATCCGGTGATAACCAAGCCATACGGGAGGCGGTTTTTGAAGTCTGCGTTATACAGCCTTACAGATTATGGTTATCCATCGAACTTTAAATGATTGAATGAGACTAGTGTAATTGACCATATTGGCGATATCATGTGGTGATCTGGCCAATATGGTTGCTAATCTCGCCATGAGTAAAATTGTTTTTGCGCTATATCCAAAAGCCTTGGTCACTGGAATCAGTGGACCTATGGAAATGTTTCAAGCTGCTGAGCAGCTTTTAAGGGTTCAAAGGTCGTCCGTTCTTCCATCAATCGTGCAAACTGTATCCCAGCAGTCAGGATGGGTGGAGGGAGTGGGTGGGCTCAAAGTTATGGCTGATCTGACCGTGGAGCAGTGTAATCATCCGGACTTTATTTTTATTCCGCCATTGTGGGGCAACCCATTGCCCACTATTCGCACCCAGCAAGTACTCGCAGAGTGGATTAAAGAAATGCATCATGCAGGGGCTACGGTTATTGCTACAGGAACGGGTGTTTGCCTGCTGGCTGAATGCGGTTTATTGAATGGTAAGCCGGCCACTACTCATTGGTTCTTCTTTGATCGATTTCGAAAACTGTATCCTGAGGTAGAGTTGAACGTTCATAAATTTATTACCTATCAGGAGGGAATATACTGTGCCGGCAGTATTAACGCGTTAACTGATTTGGTTATTTTTTTAATCAAGCAACATTATGGTACCAAGGTTTCCAGCATCGTTGAGCAGCACTTTTCCCATGAAATCAACCGAACCTTTGATGCCCAGTTTTTTTCCGGAGAAGGGCAGCTACATCATGATGAGGATATTATTCGGGCACAGGACTGGATTAACAGTCGTTGGAATCAGGAGGTCGTATTAAGTGAATGGGCTCAGGCAATTGATATGCCGGTCAGAACATTTAATCGTCGCTTTCTAAAGGCAACCGGGATGACTCCTATTGAATATTTGCAGGCCATGCGTATCCGCATGGCCATGGATATTCTACGCGATAGTAATTTGAATGTGACTGAGGTTTCTGAGCTGAGTGGTTACCGTGATTCCGGATATTTTACCCGGTTGTTTAAAAAAATATCCGGTGTTTCACCAGCTGAATATCGTAAGATCGTACGCAGTAAATTATTTATGGCTGAGTAGATTTTTGCTTTGCTTTAAAGGCCTTTTTGGCGACTCTGCCAACCTTGACACAATGCCATAGTGCATAGCTGATCAATACCAGTTGCGCCAGTGCAAATGGGCTCCGGGTGCCGAGTAGAGACATCAGTGATACCAGAAAATAAAAAATTAAAGCGAAGTCCAGATAACTGATTGCTTTGATGGAAGGGCGAAAGAGCCAGACCACAAAAATCAATAACGGAACGGTTTTAACGATCATTATGAATAGTCCGGCAATCAACCATTGAGCTGTGTCGGCATTTTCTGGAAGTGTTTTACCCCACCAGTGTTGAGTCCAATACAAAAGTAAAATGATGGTAGTGGCGATATGAATTAAACGATATTCGTGTTGGGTATTCATGCGGGTCCTGATGATTGAAACAATGCCAGACTGAGGGTAGCCACTCGTTTACCAAGCGCCCGGCACAGACTGATTTCCTGTTTTGACAGTTCGTGTTTCGTTTGATGAAAATGTCCGCTGGCACCATAAGGTGAGGCAGATGATTGAGCATCATGCAGTGCTGCTTCAGTAAATGGGATTCCGCTGATCAGCATGCCATGATGCAGCAGGGGAATCATCATGCTCAGTAGTGTACTTTCCTGCCCACCGTGCAGTGTGGATGTCGCAGTAAAAAAAGCGGCAGGTTTACCTGCCAGCTCTCCATTCAGCCACTCTTCACTGGTGTTGTCCCAGAAATATTTCATGGCAGATGCCATGTTGCCAAATCGGGTTGGGCTGCCCAGGATTAACCCCGTGCAGCTTTTCAGCTCGTGCTTGGTGCAATAGGGCGCCCCCTGGTCAGGGATGGTTTTAGGGGTATGGATATTTTCTGATGTGACGGAAGGGACCGTACGTAACATGGCTTCACAGCCCTCAACACTGTCAACACCAAAGGCGATCTGCCTTGCCATTTGTTCGGTACTACCGTTGCGGGAATAATACAGAATCAGGATGTTGTTCATTTAAACAGATCCAGTACCTGTTCGGGTGGGCGACCGATACGGGCTTTTCCCTGATATGAAACAATAGGTCTTTGCATCAGTTTGGGCGTGGCAACGATTGCGTCCAGCAATTGGTCGTCGGTGAGGTTTTCACTATCCAAGCCCAGGTCTTTATATTCATTTTCACCGGAGCGGATAATATCCCTGACCGGCAGCTTAAGCTCTGCCAGCAGCTGTTTCAGTGATTGTTTGTTTAGAGGATTGTTGAGATACAGATGTATGTCATGTTTGATGTTGTGCTGTTCAAGCAGCTTCAGTGTTTCTCTGGATTTTGAGCAGCGTGGATTATGATAAATGATTGCCTTGGTCATAGTGCGTCCATTAGCTTAGCATTGTTTACTGTTCTACCCGATATGGTGTTGTATCCGGCATGTTGAAGTTTGTCATACATATTTTTAATGATTTTAATCGTCTTGGGCTACAGCGCACAGCTGCGCAGCTGGCTTTTTCCAGCTTGTTTGCCCTGGTGCCTTTATTTGCATTGTCTCTTCAGGTGTTGCTGCTGTTGCCGGTATTATCTCAATATACCGACCAAGTGGTGGCGCTGATTATTGAACGCATTATACCTGAAGGATTGGCGACGTGGAGATTCAAAATCGTCGAATGGCTTTCAGGTTTGCGCCAGGTATCTGTACTGGGTATCGGTATCTTTGCAGCGTCCACGCTGTTTTTTATGAGTGGTCTGGTGAATGCGATTAATCAGATATGGGAGGTTCCGTTCAGCGCTGTCAGGGTTTTCCGGGTATGGTTGTCACTATTGATGGTGCCTATGGGGCTGGCGGTTATCGTGTTCTTGGAAACGTACAGTCAGTCGGTGCAATGGTTAAACCAGCTGGGTGGGATTCAGGTCAGTCATAATCTGAAGTTTTGGGCGGGTCCGCTGATTGGAGTATTGTCGTTGTGGTTGATTTACTCCCGTGTTCCGGCGGTTAAAGTTGACAATCGTAAATCCCTTGTTGTCGCAGTCATTACGATGTTGGCGATGTCGTTACTAAGTCAGTCGCTAATGCAGCTTGTTCGTTTGATGCCCAATCTGGAGCTAATGACAGGGATACTCTCGACACTGCCATTGATTATGTTGTGGATTTACTGGCTGGCCATTTTTTTGTTGCTTGGAGCTTTGATTTTAAGGCATTGGCAGATAGGGCAGTTAACTCCGTTAAATGTACTGAGTTTTGACCAACTGATTGATTTGTTGTGCTTTCTTCGTCGTCATCGAGAGATGTCTTTGAATGATGCTATCGCTCTGGATATCAACCCGAAAAACTGGGAAACCATTTCCGAGTTCCTGGTTTCCAACCGGCTTGCTACGAATTCAGAGCAACAGAATATGGTGTTGCGAGCAGATGGTTTGCAGCAACCCTTCAGTATTTGTTTGCCACTGATTTGTCATCGGTATCTACAGGAAAGCGATCCTGGATACCGGGTGTTACTCCCATTGTCGCAGACTTCCATTGAACAGTTACTGGAGTCTCTTGATGTTAACTGAGCGAGAAAAAATGCTATCCGGGCAGCCGTATGATTCGCGGGATGGAGAGCTGATCAAGTTGCGGAAAAAAGCACGTGAGGTATGTGGTCGCTATCAATCACAATACAGTCAGGGGCATTTGCAGCATGTGTTGCAACTAATGGCGGCCTTTGGATCTCAATGTTACCTGGAGCCCGGTATTCAGCTTGATTATGGATGCCACATCCATATCGGTGATCGTTTCTATGCCAATTTTAATTGTATTCTGTTGGATTCGGCACCCATACATATTGGCAATGACGTGTTGTTGGGGCCAGGTGTGCAGCTCATCACCAGTTCTCATCCTTTGCAGCCATTATCCCGTTTATCAGGCGAACAGAGCTCTTTACCTATCAACATCGGTAATAACGTTTGGATTGGTGCAAATGCGGTGATTCTTCCTGGAGTATGTATTGAGGATAATGCAGTTGTTGCAGCAGGGGCGGTAGTAACCCAGGATGTATCTGCAGGAACTCTGGTTGCTGGAGTTCCTGCGGTTATGAAGAAAACCGTTATATTGTAACCGGGACTGGTTGGGGCTTGGTGGAGTATCTGCGCAGTTGTAAGGCAAATTCTTCAAGGACCTGTATACCGGATGACTCGGCCTGTTCTATCCAGTTTTTCAGGCTATGCAGTAACTCTTCGGCGCTCGCAGATCGCTTGCCCCATGCATCAATCAACTCGTTGTGCAGTTGGTAGATGGTCTTCATCATAGAGCTGTCTTGCAGCAGTTGCCGTAACTGTTCCTGCTGATGACTAGGGATTAGTGCATTGTGTCTTGTCAGCAGTACCTTGGCTTGCTTGAAGTACTTTCTGTTGAGACCTGTATTATTGGCCGATTCGCTGCGGATGATTGGATGGATCACCTGTTTTTTGAACAAGGCCATGATGCGAAAACGATCATTGGCCAGTGCCAGTGCAGTATCCAGGTCAAACTGCGTTTTGTTCTTGATTTGATGGGCAATGGGCCCTCTACGAATGTTGGTCACCAACCCAAGACGGGCAAAGATCTGAATGTAAAACCAACCTATATCGAATTCATACCATTTTGACGAAAGTTTGGCGGAGTTGGGGTAGGTATGATGATTGTTGTGCAATTCCTCGCCGCCAATGATGAGCCCGATTGGGGAAATGTTTCTGGAGGCATCGGCGCATTCAAAGTTTCGGTAACCGACAAAATGTCCAATACCATTTACCACTCCTGCCGCCCAGAATGGAATCCAGATCATCTGGATAGCCCAGACTGAAATTCCCAGGGGACCCATGAGGATTAGATTGATAATCGCCAGCAGTGTGACACCCCAAATATTGGCTGCCCATTTCTTATTGCCATAAAGATTGCGCTCCAACCAGTCATCAGGCGTACCGCGGCCATATCTTTCCAGCATTTCAGTGTTGTTAGCCGCGGACTGATACAGTTCTGCACCTTCTTTCAGTACCTTCTGTAATCCCAAAACCTGAGGGCTGTGTGGGTCTTCTGCAGTTTCACATTTTGCATGATGTTTGCGGTGAATCGCCGTCCACTCTTTGGTCACCATGCTGGTTGTGAACCATAGCCAGAACCTGAAAAAGTGGGCCAGGATAGGATGAAGGTCCAGGGCCCTGTGGGCAGAATGCCGATGTAGATAAATAGTAACGCTGACTATGGTGATATGAGTAAAAACCAACGCGTATAAAACAATCTGAGACAGAGACCAGTCGAAGAGGCCGGTATAAATCATAATAAACTCTTTTGGTTGTCTGAAAATCTTGGGGAACGGGAACCTTTGAAAAACGGAAATAGTTCCATATGGATAGAGGTGCTCCGTCTGCAGATCTGCTGACAGAGTATTCTCTTAATCGTTATGGAATTATTGATAACTGATACAGCCTGTATCTTCAAGAGGTGCAGACACTCAGTACACAAATACATCATTTTTCAGAGATTTCCCGGTTGTTGATCAATAATTAGGGTAGCGGTGGTCAGAATGATTGTCGAGATGAGGCAATGATTGCTGACTCCGCTCTTTAATATAGTCGTTTTTAACGCTGTTTGATGACTTATATGGACATAAACTGACAGTTTGGGTAACTCATCAGTTGCATATTTAAAAAGAGCTTATTTTTGCTGTGAGAGCATTCACAAACAGGTCGGGAATGACTCCCTTTTAAGGTGTTTTTTGTTAGTGTGTGAGCTATAAAAATGTAATTGTCTAGAAAACTAATTAGCTCTGATCACTCTTAAAACCGGAAGTAAGAATTTATGTGCCAATTGAAAAAGGTGCTGGTGGTAACTCTGATAGGTGCCGGTCTGACTGGCTGTTCCACATTTCACAGCGCGTTTACCTATGAAAATGTTAAACCATGGGAAAAAGGTATCCTGGCAAAGGACTCCATGGCTCTTAGTGGCGATCCGTTAGACTCATACGTCGATGGTCATATTTATTTCAGTAAGGAAGCCTCTACTGGGGGAACCAGTGTAGGAGGTGGCGGTTGTGGCTGTAACTGATCGTAAAAATTTTCGAAAGTCTCTGACGGCTGCGACCGCGGGATTACTCGCAGGGACCGCAGCCACGGCGAAAGCTGAAGAGTTTTATAATGATTGGCAGGTTGAACTTGGTTATCTGCGTTACCAGGAAGCAGATCGTGTCAGTGTAGATTCTTATATTGCAGACTTGGGAGGTAATTTAAGTAACTCTGATAATATTCAGGTTGGTATTGTTTACGATACGATGACCGGTTCTACGCCTACAGGTGCAATTCCTGGAGAGGATTCTGTGACGATCACCGGAGTATCCGGTGGTAGTGTCAGCGCAGGCACCAGCAACGGTGCTTTAGCGCCGTTCGATGATACTAGGTTGGCTCTGGATAGCACTTGGACGCACGAATTTAAACGTCAAATCAGAACCAATGCCGGTGTTTATACATCAGTAGAGAGTGATTACACTGCCATTGGTGGTAGTTTGGGCGGAGAGTACGATACTGCTTCGCGTAACACTACATTTTCCGTGGCGCTGGGATTTGCATCCGATGAAATATCTCGTACTGGTGAAGAAACGCCTGAACCATTGGTAGATGTAAATGATGCGGAAATGTATGGACCCGGGCGCAAAAATACATTTGATGGCCTGATTGGGTTCAGCCAAGTGCTGAATAAATATACCATTGCGCAGATGAATTACAGTTTTAGTAAGTCTGTTGGTTATCATACTGACCCTTATAAAGTAATTTCTGTCGCGGATAGTGACGATAACTTTTATAAAAATATCTATGAAAAGCGACCTGACGAAAGAACCCGTCATATTCTCTATTCCAAAATTAATCATGAGTTGCCTCAGTCCGGTAATCATTTGATGGCTAGTTATCGTTACTATCTCGATGACTGGGGCATTCGTTCCCATACTGTGGAATCGTCATATGCATTTAACGTGAAGTCCGATGCTTTTGTGATGCAGCCATTTGTCCGGTTGTACTATCAAAATGCAGCTGATTTTTATCAGCGTACGATAGAGTATGATGAAACCGTAGACAGTAAATATTACGTCGAACCTGACTATGTGTCGGCAGATTTGCGACTGGCAGAAATGTTTGCCTATACATTAGGCGCTAAAATGTCCTATCAGACTCAAAGGTATGGAACGCTTAATTTACGGGTAGGCTATATGGACCAGAGTTTCTATAACGCTGTCTTCGATGAAAACAAAGCATTTTTTGTGTCGATTTCATTTGGACAGGACTTTGAATGATGTCGTGAGATTCTAAAATTATATCTCAGGCTTTTTAAAGGCCCGATATTCTTTATGGATGTCGGGCTTTTTTGTGGGCGAGGGTTTTTTATGATTAATATGAAATGAATAGTAGGCCAATTCATAGCAGAAGTGCATCAACAAAGATTGGCTTTTGCAGTAATGAGGTCAATGGTTTTAAAGTGGGGGTTGAGTAATAGCATGATCAGCAGCCTGACTCTGGCTGGAACATAGCTGAGGATGAATGTGAGTTTCTTGTAATACCCAAAAAAGAGGCTTGATTAGTAGTTGTCGAATATGGCTGATGGGAAAGAAATAAGAGTGCATGTCAGTCCCAGATTATATTTCTATAGATTCGAAGGCAGCGTTCATGTCGAATTCAGTCTGAAACAAGGTGTGCGTGCTTCCAATACCTCAATACTAACTAAGGTTATATAAGGAAATTTGCTGTTTTTTTGAATTATTGAGAGGCCCGACAACAGATGCTGCCGGGCGAAAGGGCGAGGCTGTATCAGCTTTCGTCTTCGAGGGTTTTATCCCCTTGTGGGTTGTAAGTGGGGTCGGCAGTCATGATCTGTGGGTTGGTGGCGCCAAAATAGCGGTAAGTGGAAGCTGCCACAGACATGGGTTCCCAGGTTTTTGAGCCACTGTCCGGAACTGTATATTGATTGTTCGTGCCAGTTCGTCCTGCACGGATTGTCTCACCAATCACATTGCCAAGAGCTCGCCTGCCAGTTATTCCGGAACCCCCAAAGGTATAAAGGTTCTGATTGTTGCCGTGATCCCAGCCACCGGAATCGTTAAGGTTGACCCGTCGACCAAAGTCGCCCATAACATTAATAATGATGTTGTTGGTATTTGTCCGGGTATTACCATTAAGAGTAGTGATACCGTTTTGGCCAGCCCATTTGATATGTTTCATGGCAACGTCAATGGCCTGCATGACTTGTAGCATTCTTCGTCTGTAACCGTTTCTGTCTACTCCGTTATTGTGGTCATCCCAGCCGCCAAGTCCGTCAGTACCCACTGTTGCATATAGCGTTTGAGGGTTGTGTAACATGAGCGTAACTGCTGCTTTCAAGCGCCGCGCAAATCCTGTATTGGGGTATTGCAGGCGACTATCGGTATTTAGCAGGTTATGACCGAAGTCTGAGTGTAGGGTGACGTCATTGCTTGTATTTACACCACCTGGTACTACAGGCAGATTATTGTCACTCAAAAGTGCATTCAGGCTGCTCATTCTGCCTGCCAGTTCGGCTCTCTTATTAAATGCACTCCATACTCCATTATATTGTGATTGCTGACTCGCTATCACATTCTTAGTCATCTCGTTGATTGCATTTTCAGAGCTGGTGAGATCGCCTCGGGTATAGGGGTTGTTGAATTGGTTGTCCATGGTTATGCCGCGTAGATTCAGTGGCATGGTGTTTTCCGGGTCGAGAGCATAGGACGTGGAGTTACCCTCAAATGAAACAAAAGGCAGAATAAATCCATTTGCGTCTTTTGGCATAGAGCTGCCATCGGCGAAGGTAGTGCTTGTATAGGAACTGAAGTTGCTGTTAATCATCAATGCCAAGCGAGTGCCAACTCCAGGAGAATTTTCTATGTCCAGCGCACCTTTGTGAGACATAAAAATACTTTCACGGTGAGATTGTGTCGGTGATTTCTGTTTGTAAATAGTGCGGTAGAGATTCATATCAGCACCACTTAACATGCTTTCCATAAATGCTCCGCCGGCCGAATGCCAACAGCCGTTGGCAGTAATCTCGCCGTTGGGATTATCAGCTCTCTTAAGCAGAATATTTCCACCAAACGCATTGCCGTCAGAATAACTGTTTTTGGAATTTGCATTGATGCTGTTGTTGGTTCCAGCATCTCCCATCCCATTTTCTGCCATATTGGTAAGATTGCCAGCGAGTTCAGAGGCTCCTCCATAGAGAAATATATTAATTACCTGAGGCATTACGGCAGGAGCACTTATGTTAGCATTGGCATAAGTTGGGCTATATGCATAAGCCTTGTTAGCCAAGAAGGGCAAGCTGAAACTGACTGGTAATGCCACACTTGAAGAGCTCAGAGCAGCAGTTTTTAAAAAGCTTCTACGTTTCATTGGTTCATCCCCTCTTAACGATAACTTTTAAAATAATAGAATTCCGGTAACCGGGAAATATAATCAAGCATGACCAAAGCAAAATCATCGGCTCGGTTTTCATGGTCGTTACGATCGGTATACAGTTTGTAAGTTCCGTTGTCATTGATGACATGGTCGCGTCTCTCGCCTTCCGTGATTAACGCGTTTTTCTCCTTGGGTGTCGCCCGTCTACCCATGGCTGTCAGAAACACGTAGTCAATGAATTCATTTGCAGTGAGATTTTCAAGAGACGGTTTCAGGTCTTCTGTGCCTGCCTTAT
This sequence comes from Gynuella sp., assembly GCF_050297175.1. Lineage (NCBI taxonomy): Bacteria > Pseudomonadati > Pseudomonadota > Gammaproteobacteria > Oceanospirillales > Saccharospirillaceae > Gynuella > Gynuella sp. The sequence goes on from NZ_JBNKSF010000058.1 coordinate 25,829, forward strand.
AAAAGGTGCCATCGGTATATTCGAATAAGTTGTTGCTGGTGTCATCGTCGTCATCAGTAGGGAATCTCGCACCGTCGTATGCACGGTTATGCATTAAAAAGCCTTGTCGCAAGGCCTGGTGATAGTTGGCAAAACTCAGTACGTCCAGTGGTACATAAGGCGTTCTGCCGATTTTATATTCCATGGATGCCCAGCCCATGTTCTCCATAGACATTGAACTACCGACTCCGGTAGCGGTGACAGATCTGAAGAAGTCTCTTCCTGTGCTTCCAGCATCTGCAGATCTGGGATTCCAGTTCATTCTGTCCATAATGGAAAAAGCGGATTCTTCGAAAGATTTTACTCGTTTGGTATCGAGCAAGTAAGATTCGGAAAACAAGATGTGTGTGAATATATCCCGGAATGTTGTTGGATTGGTTGCAACAATTTCACCGATTAATTTAAGACGAGTGTCTTCGCTCATACCATCCAGAAAATAGTTGACGATGACTTCTGTTACTCGAGGTAGGAGCAGTGCATGTCCGGATACAAGGTCATATAAATCTTCACAGCTTTGAATGTAGTTTTTCAAAACCAAAACCGGTGCGGCGAGGGATGGTTGATCTACATTGAAATGAAGCTGATAATCTTCATCACCATCGGTCAGGTACCACTGTTTACACGCTTGGCCACCGTTATAAGTGTTGAGTTGATCTTCGGTACTGTCATTAAATTTCCCGAGATATAGCTCAAACATTTCAAGTGCATGGTTTTCTGCTGATCGTGAAACCCTCCAGCGACTTAAGCCGCCCAACCAGCCACGAATGATTTGTCGAACAGGTGTGTCTGCGGCAATATTTGAATGAAGGTATGCCAATGTTCGGGAAATATCCTGGTCATCGGTGCTTTCCATTTCTCTGGCCGGGCTAAACATAATGGTGTTGGCAAGGAAATATGCCATCCAGTAGTCAAATTGATTCTTGCTTAATGGATAAGTCAATATTTTAGCCATGTATTTTTGGTGTTCGCTTCTACCGTCAAACCTGAACATGGCATTAATTCTGGGAGCGATTTCCTCTCCGGTATCCGGATCCATAATCGCGTCCGCTCCGTTAATTTTTGTATCGAGCAGGTTAGTTTGTGTATAAGAAAGTTGGCGTTTCAAGTTTGACCTGATGGTGTTCAGCGAGTTTGTGTCCCTTATTTTCAGGTTATTCAGCCCTTGAGTCGTATCTGCAAATTCATCCAGAGCTATTCCTCTTCCCATTGGGGCAAGCAGTTTGTTGATGACTGCATATTGGTTTTCCTTTGAGAGAGAGTTCAACTCGGATTGACTCAATTCAAAAGACGGTCCTTTATTTGAATGGTTTGCTTTGTCTTCAGGAAGCGTTGTGTCGCAACCATATATAGCAAGTATGCTTACTAAAAAAAAATATGTTTTTTTCGGAGATAATATGAAATTAGACATTGGTAAAATCTCAGTTTTTTGACGCTGGTTAGTTCAAGGTTAAACTAATTTTCGATGACAGGCAGTTAGGGGTGAGATGATACTGTGAGCAGTAGTGCACAAATATGAAAAAAAATATTTTTATGTACGGTGTTAATTTAATTTCAGATGATTCAAATCATATTTTTTATCAGTCTTTTTTTTGGGCTTTTTTAAAGATGGTTTTGGTTGAAAATCATTGCGTTGTTGATGCTTTTTAGGGGCAATTTTTCTTTGGTGGAATTGCTGAAAGGCTGATGTTTTGTGAAGAAATGGGGGGTAGTCCTGTAAATGACCGGTTTTATCCTTATTATGTCCCGTCCCCGGACAAGGAAAATTTTTCTGCTAGAATTCTTTCTCTTTTTCATAGTTTGAAAGCTATATTTCCTTAAAGCTTACAAAATTATGCTTGTTGACTTTTTTGGTTCAAGTATGTTGCCGTGAATTGTCAGACAGTGACGGTATGGGGTATTTAATGACATGTGTTTTGGTAAGGGAAGTTGATGATTCCGATTATATTGGATATTGAGGCATCTGGTTTTGGAAAGGGAAGTTATCCCATTGAGTTGGGAATAGCCCTGACTGACAGGACAGTAAAGAATTATTTGGTCAGGCCTTTGGAAACTTGGCTTCATTGGGATAAACAAGCTGAGAGGGTTCATGGGATTACTCGCGAGTTGTTGGATCGAGAAGGGAGAGAGGTTAAAGAAATCTGTCGTGAAATGAATGAGTTACTGGAGGGAATGATGGTATATAGCGATGGATGGGGGTTTGATAGCAGCTGGTTGTCGCTATTGTTCTATTGTGCAGGAATGAAGATGACGTTTCGTTTGGAAACTCTGACGAGAATTTTATCCGAACCACAAATGAATATTTGGGATCGTACGCGCCAGGCAGTCTTGCAGGAGTGGGGAGTAGAGCTGCATCGTGCACCGATTGATGCAAGAGTTTTGCAGGAAACTTATATAAGAACACTGGAAGCGGTTTCATAGTAAATCAACTTGGGGTGTTGCGCTGGCAGAGAGTTGTTTGTTAACAACTGATACTATCTGGCAGCTGATCTAATAAAAATCTAATAGGTATCGATATGTCAATTCAACAGCAGATGCGCACTATGTTGGAAGCGGAGTTTTTTCCTGACACTCTTGAACTGATTAATGAAAGTCATATGCATAGTGTGCCGGATGGTTCCGAAAGCCATTTCAAACTGGTGCTGGTATCCGACTTATTCCACGGTTTGTCAAAAGTAAAGCGACATCAGTTGGTTTATCAAGTGCTGGCTGACATGCTGGCAGGTCCTGTTCATGCATTGGCAATGCATCTCTACACCAAGGAAGAGTGGGAAGTGGCGGCCACCCCAGACTCTCCTCAATGTATGGGCGGGTCGAAATCAGGCTGAATGCGTCAGCAGATACAGGTCAACCAAAGCTTCTGGTATCTGGTTGAGAACCTGTATCTTCAGTTTGGTGTTTTTCGAGATTTGCTTGAACTCAGTTTCATCTTCAAAAAGTCGTGAACCAAGTTCAAATGGAAATAACAGTACGGAGAGTGCTTCTTGATCAAATTTTTCCAGTTGACTGTCCGACTCGAAAATAACCTGCATAAAGCCGGAACACCAAGCTTCCATTTCTTCAGTGATTTCCCCGGGCAGGATGTCAAAAGGTAAGGCAACCTGCTCATCAGCAGTAATTTCGTCCTGAATATTGTCGATCAACAGTAATGTGAGTGTCTTGAAGCGGGCAGTTTGGTCAGTATTGTTAGGCTGATCTTCGGTGTCAAAGATCCAGCTGTGTATTGTAGTCCAGTCAGGAGGGATAGGCAGTAGAGCTGTAGCTGTCAGCAGACCGTGATATCCATAAAACTCCAGGACCTCATCCGAATGCCCGTCGGCATCCAGGTAATCATAGAGCCAGTCCAGTTCTGTTTGGGTAATGTGATTCAATGTTTGTTAACCTGCAACTATTTAAGGGCGTGAATTGTATCGGAGTCACTTCATAGTATGTAGTGGCTTAAAATATTGTTCCAAAATTTGAATCTTTTTATGGAATCAGGCTAGAATCCGCGCCCTCTCCCCATAGCTCAACAGGATAGAGCAGTCGCCTCCTAAGCGACCGATCCAGGTTCGAGTCCTGGTGGGGAGGCCAGATATACGTTTGTGCCAATGGTCTCAGGCTACCTATGGTTGAGGTAGTAGATGCCGTTGACCGCTTCCAAGTGATTGAAAATAAAGTCATGTGGCCTTTGGTAGAGGTCACCACTGTAGAGGAAATATCCAATGCCGGTCATTACCCTTCCTGACGGATCCCAGCGTCAATATGAAACCCCTGTTACTGTTATGCAGGTAGCCGAAGATATTGGTCCAGGGCTTGCCAAAGCAACCATTGCAGGAGTGATCAATGGTTCCAATGCAGATGCCTGTGATCTGATTGAGCAAGATGCGACCTTAAAAATCGTAACTGCCAGAGATGATCTGGGGCTTGAAATTATCCGTCATTCCTGTGCTCATTTGCTGGGGCATGCTATTAAGCAATTATGGCCACAAACTAAAATGGCGATAGGGCCGGTTATTGAAAATGGCTTTTATTATGATGTTGATTTGGACCATGCTATTACCGAGGAAGATCTGGCCAAACTTGAAAAACGGATGATGGAGCTTGCGAAAACCAACTACTCTGTTGTCAAGAAAAAGGTGAGTTGGGATGAGGCATATGCGGTATTTGGTGAACGGGGAGAGGAATATAAGCAAACCATTCTGAGCGAAGATATTGCGAAATCTGATCGTCCCGGGTTATATCATCATGAAGAATATGTTGATATGTGTCGTGGGCCCCATGTTCCTAATATGAGCTTCTGTCATCATTTTAAATTGATGCGGATATCGGGTGCTTATTGGCGTGGTAAGTCTGAAAACAAAATGTTGCAGCGTATTTATGGAACCGCCTGGGCCGATAAAAAGCAACTGAAGCAATATCTTTTGTTTCTGGAAGAGGCTGCCAAGCGTGATCACCGTAAGCTTGGCAAGCAGCTGGATCTTTTTCATTTGCAGGAAGATGCGCCTGGAATGGTGTTCTGGCATCCAAAAGGCTGGACCATGTACCAGGTTCTGGAGCAGTATATGAGAGGGGTGCAGCGCGAGCGTGGTTATCAGGAAATTAAAACCCCGCAAATTGTGGATCGGTCTCTGTGGGAGAAATCCGGTCACTGGGATAAGTTTAAAGATGACATGTTTACGACTCATTCTGAGTCAAGGGATAACGCAATTAAGCCGATGAACTGCCCTTGCCATATCCAGGTTTTTAACCAAGGGCTGAAAAGTTACCGTGATCTTCCGCTTAGGCTTGCCGAGTTTGGCAGTTGTCATCGTAATGAGGCTTCTGGTGCTTTGCATGGTATTATGCGGGTTCGTGGCTTTACTCAGGATGATGCTCATATCTTCTGTACAGAGGATCAGATTCAGTCTGAGGTCGCAGAATTCATAGATATGCTGGAGTCAGTGTATTATGACTTCGGGTATACTGACATCATATTGAAGTTGTCCACCCGGCCGGAACAGCGGGTGGGGGATGATGATGTGTGGGATAAGGCTGAACAGGCTCTTGCATCTGCGCTTGATGCTACGGGCAAGCCATGGGATATATTGCCAGGGGAAGGGGCGTTCTATGGACCTAAGATTGAGTTTACTCTAAAAGACAGTCTGGGACGCTTATGGCAATGTGGTACCATCCAGGTTGACTTTTCGATGCCTGGTCGTTTGGGGGCTCAATATGTTGACGAGCATGGAGAACGGAAGACTCCTGTTATGTTGCATCGGGCAATACTCGGCTCTTTCGAACGTTTTGTCGGTATTCTGATAGAGCAGCATGCCGGTGCAATGCCTTTGTGGCTATCCCCACAACAGGTTATGGTAATGAATATTACCGATAGTCAGGCAGAATACTGCCAGGAAATTAAAAAACACCTCTCTGAGGCTGGATTCCGGGTTGAAGCTGACTTGAGAAACGAAAAGATCGGCTTTAAAATCCGTGAACATACGCTTCAGAAAATACCTTATCTACTCGTGTGTGGTGATAAGGAAGTGGACAATCATACCGTTGCAGTGAGAACCAGGTCTGGTCAAGATTTGGGAGTTATGTCTTTGGATGCTTTTATTCAAATTCTTAACAATGACCTGCAAAACAAAGGTAGGGTTGATGTTAATGAAAATGTGGAGGCATAAACTCTGAAACAACGAGGCTCAGCAAGCAACAAAAAAGGTGATGGTCGTTCGGCTGTCAATGAAAATATCGAAGCCCGCGAAGTTCGATTAATTGACGCCGTTGGAGAGCAGGTTGGAGTTGTTCCAATAGCTCAGGCCCTGCAGGCTGCTCAGGAAGCAGGTTTGGATCTGGTTCAGATTTCCAATGCAGATCCGGTTGTCTGTAAGATCATGGATTTTGGCAAAAAGCTCTATGAAGAGAAAAAAGCCAAAAATGCTGCTAAGAAAAAGCAGGTTCAGGTGCAGATAAAAGAAGTTAAATTCAGGCCCAATACGGATATAGGTGATTATCAGGTTAAGTTAAAGAACCTGATTCGTTTCCTGGAGCATGGTGATAAGGCTAAAGTCACTTTGCGGTTTCGAGGTAGGGAGATGGCTCATCAGGAGTTGGGTTTGGAGTTGCTGGGTCGAGTGGAAAAAGATCTTGGAGAGTATGGAGTGGTTGAACAGAGGCCTAAAATGGAAGGTCGTCAGTTAACCATGGTTATTGCTCCCGGTAAAAAGAAATAATTGCACTCCAAATATGGAAAGCCTCGGTTGCACCGGGGCTTTTTTGCATCAGGGGCTTTTATTTTTTATTTATTTGGATAGAATGCCCGCCTTCCTGATTTATCAGGATACAACACTCTACCCGGCCGAGGATTTCATGCCGGATGGGTAATCAATGGGTCTTATGATCTGATAATTTTATTATTTGGAGTATTACATGCCAAAAATGAAATCCAATTCTGGCGCTGCAAAGCGTTTCAAGAGAACGGCGAATGGCTTTAAGCACAAACAGTCTTTCCGTAGCCACATTCTGACCAAAAAAAGCACCAAACGTAAGCGTCAGCTGCGTGGTATGCAACAGGTTGCAGCGGCAGATCAGCCTTTGATCGAACGTATGCTTCCTTATATTTGATAGTAGAGGTGTAGAGCTATGGCAAGAGTTAAACGTGGCGTTATTGCACGTCGTCGTCACAATAAAATTTTAAAGGCTGCAAAAGGTTACTATGGTGCCCGTAGTCGGGTATTTCGTGTAGCCAAGCAGGCGGTTATTAAAGCAGGACAATATGCGTATCGTGACCGCCGCCAGCGCAAACGTCAGTTCAGGGCACTCTGGATTGCCCGTATCAATGCTGAAGCGCGGGTAAATGGTCTGTCATATAGCCGTATGATTGATGGCTTGAAAAAATCAAGCATTGAAATCGATCGTAAAGTACTGGCAGATCTTGCTGTTTATGAGAAAGCAGCATTTGCAGCGTTGGCAGAAAAGGCCAAAACTGCCCTGGCAGCCTAAATCTAGCATCGAGAATAAAAAGGCGACATTGGTCGCCTTTTTTTATGGCCGAAAAAACTGTCCATTTCTTCCTGGTATTGTGAGTCAGATGAGTCTAAGTTGCTGAAATTCAGTGGTTTTTGGTTGCTAAAATTCTGACAGACTCTATAGTACAAGCCCTTAAATATCATGCATAATCTGCTATATCCCCGTTAATTATTTGCCTTGCACTCGCCGGAGTCGTTATCAATGGAAAATTTAGAAAAATTGGTCTCACGAGCAGAATTCGAGATTAGCGAGTCCAATGAAGTTTCCGTACTTGAACAATTGAGAGTCCAATATCTTGGCAAGAAGGGAGAGGTCACTTCTTTGCTTAAAACCCTCGGTAAGCTTCCTCCAGAAGAACGACCAGCAGCGGGTGCCAGAATCAATGAAGCAAAAGAAAAAGTCAGCAATCTCATTAATACCCGGCGCGATGAGCTTGAGAGTCAGGTTTTAAATGCTCAGCTAAGTCAGGAAGCATTGGATGTTACGCTACCTGGAAGAGGGCAAAATCTTGGTGGTCTGCATCCGGTAACACGCACTATTCAGCGGATGGAGGACTTCTTCGGCAGTATTGGTTACAAAGTTGCTGAAGGCCCTGAAATCGAAGATGACTATCATAACTTTGAAGCGTTAAACATTCCTGGCCATCATCCCGCACGTGCTATGCATGACACGTTTTATTTTGACGCTAATACTCTGTTGAGAACTCACACCTCACCTGTCCAGGTTCGGGAGATGGAAAAAGGTAAACTGCCTATTCGAATTATTTGTCCTGGTAGGGTGTATCGTTGTGATTCCGATATAACCCACACTCCTATGTTTCATCAGGTGGAAGGTCTGTTGGTTGATGAAAAAGTATCTTTTTCTGATTTGAAAGGAACGATTCAGCGTTTTCTACAGGTCTTTTTTGAAAAAGATCTTGGTGTGCGGTTCAGACCGTCATTTTTTCCATTTACTGAACCATCTGCCGAAGTGGATATGGAATGTGTGATGTGTAATGGCAAGGGGTGTCGGGTGTGCAGTCATACCGGCTGGCTAGAGGTAATGGGGTGTGGGATGGTTCATCCTAACGTGCTTGAAGCCAGTGGTGTTGATTCCAGCAGGTACCAGGGGTTTGCGTTTGGCATGGGGGTCGAGCGTTTGGCCATGCTCCGTTATGGTGTCAATGATTTACGTATCTTCTTCGAGAATGACCTGAATTTTCTGCGTCAATTCAGCTAATCAGTCTACCGGCAACAGTCTGCGATAAATAGGAAACAGTATGAAATTTAGTGAAAAGTGGCTGCGTGAGTGGGTGAACCCTGAGTTGAGTTCACAGGAACTGATGGATCAAATTACCATGGCTGGATTGGAAGTAGATGGGTTTGAGCCAGTTGCAGGTCGTTTTGAAGGGGTGGTTGTTGGTCAAATTATGTCCGCTGAACAACATCCTAATGCAGATAAACTGAGAGTTTGTCAGGTAACAGATGGGGTTGATCAGTTTCAAGTGGTATGTGGGGCTCCTAACGCCAGAGCGGGTATTAAAGTCGCTTTTGCCAAGGTCGGGGCGGTCTTGCCGGGCGATTTTAAGATAAAGAAAGCCAAGCTGCGTCAGGTTGAGTCTCTTGGCATGTTATGTTCTGAAAAAGAACTGGAGTTGTCAGATAACCATGATGGAATCATGGAGCTGAGTGAGTCTTTGGAGCTTGGAAAGTCTGTTAAGCAGGCATTAGGGTTAGATGATATTTCCATCGAAGTTGACTTGACTCCTAATCGTGCAGATTGCTTGAGTATTGCCGGTTTGGCCAGAGAAGTTGGTGCGCTCAATAATGTTAAGGTGACTTCGCCCGCAATTGAGCAGGTGAAACCCAAGATTGATGATGAGTTCCCCATTGTAGTAGAGGACTGGAATGGATGTCCTCGTTACTTGGGGCGAGTAGTCAGGGGGGTTAATGTAGCTGCAGAAACTCCATTATGGATGCAGGAGCGTCTACGACGTTCAGGTGTGCGTACTATTGATCCTGTGGTGGATGTTACTAACTACGTTATGCTTGAACTGGGTCAGCCAATGCATGGTTTTGATCTTGATGTCCTTAAAGACAGGATTATCGTCAGGCAGTCCAAGGTAGGTGAAGAGATTGTTTTATTGGATGGGACAAAAGTTCAGTTGTCTGAAGGAACCTTGTTGATAGCAGATGCTTCCGGTCCTCTGGCGATTGCTGGGGTTATGGGAGGAGCGCAGTCTGGTGTAACTACCGCTACCCAAAATGTTTTTCTGGAAGCCGCTTTTTTTGATCCTATAAGAATTGCGGGCAAGGCCCGTTCATATGGCCTGCACACTGATGCATCTCATAGATTTGAACGAGGCGTTGACTACAAACTCGGTTTCCAGGCTATGGAGCGGGCCACGGAATTGCTCGTAAGTATATGTGGCGGGCAGGCCGGTCCTGTTTCTGTGATTGAAAATATCGAATCTCTTCCGGATAAAGACCTTATCATTTTACCTTTGGTGAAAGTGGAACAGGTACTGGGAATTCAGTTGCCTGATGATCAGGTTGAGCAGATTTTGATCGGCTTGGGTATTGAGGTGATTGAAAAAAAAGATCGGGTGTTAACTTTGAAAGCTCCCAGTTTTCGGTTTGATATTACGATTGCAGAAGATCTGATTGAAGAAATTGCCCGGGTTCACGGATATAATAATATTCCGGTAACCTATCCTGTATCCGGTCTTGAAATGCCTGCTTTAAAAGAAGCGGATGTCAGTCACAGAGTCATAAAAAACTCCCTCGTTTCAATGGGGATGCAAGAAATAGTGACATACAGCTTTCTGGATAGAAAGACTCAGTCCTTGTTTGAGCCAGAACTTGAGCCGGTAGCCTTGGCAAATCCTATATCTGAAGATCTGGCCGTTATGCGGACTTCGTTGATTCCCAATCTTGTCAAAACGCTCTCCTACAATATCAACAGGCAACAGGAACGTATCAGACTGTTTGAAACAGGATTAAGTTTCGTTAACACCAATGATGGTTTACTGCAAAATCAAAAGCTGGCGGGTTTGATTTACGGTGATCGATATCCAAAGAACTGGTTGGCCAGTGAAGAAGTGGATTTTTATGATCTTAAGTCCATTGTTGAGACAGTATTGGCTTTGGCTCCAGGAAAGCAATTTGTATTTCAACCGGGTCGAATAGAATTTCTCCATCCAGGGCAAACAGCCATTATTCGTTGTCATGACGATCAGGTCATTGGATATCTCGGGCTTGTGCATCCAAGTATTCGTAAGACTTTAGGATTGAAAAAGGGTGTATTTGTCTTTGAGCTGGACATGTCCTTCTTTAATAGTACACGCATCCCAGAATTTTCTGAATTATCCAGGTATCCTGAAACCAGTCGTGATATTGCGGTGATCGTAAGGGATGATTTACCTGTTGGTGAGCTGCTAAAAGCTGTTGATGAAGCAGCAGGAGTCTATTTGAAAGACAAGTTCGTCTTTGATGTTTATAAAGGTAAGGGTATTGATCTACAAAGAAAAAGTGTAGCGTTAGGCTTGACCTGGCAGCATCCTTCACGCACCCTTAACGACGAAGAGATTAACGGCTGGATGAATGCTGTTATAGACATCCTATCAAAACGGTTTGAAGCAAAATTGAGGGGCTGATATGGCTCTTACTAAAGCAGATATGGCGGAAAAGCTCTATGAAGAGCTTGGCTTGAATAAGCGTGAAGCCAAGGAAATGGTTGAGATGTTCTTCGAGGAAATCAGGGACTCTTTAATAGAAAATAAACAGGTTAAGCTTTCTGGTTTTGGTAATTTTGATCTGAGAGACAAGCGCCAAAGGCCAGGAAGAAACCCTAAAACCGGTGAAGAGATACCTATTTCTGCAAGAAGAGTGGTGACATTTCGACCTGGTCAAAAATTAAAGGTTAAAGTAGAAGCCTATGCTGGAAGCGAGCCAGAATGACGAATTACCAGTAATTCCTGGTAAGCGTTATTTTACGATCGGAGAAGTCAGTGAGCTGTGTGCAGTCAAGCCTCACGTTCTGCGTTATTGGGAGCAGGAGTTTCCGCAGCTGAGCCCTGTCAAAAGACGTGGCAATCGTCGATATTATCAGCGTGAAGACGTTGTTTTGGTGCGTCAGATTCGTCATCTGTTATATGAGGATGGGTACACCATTGGTGGGGCGAGACAAAAACTGTCTAGTGAAAATGAATCGGGCTTTAATGATAGCCATAAGCTCATGCTTAAAGAAATGATCGATGAGCTTGAGCAAGTACTTGATGTTTTGAAATCGATTTAAAAAATAGTAAAAAGCTTGTATTTTCAAATAGTTATCGTATGATAGCGGCCTTTCGGGCATTAGCGCAGTCTGGTAGCGCATCGTCATGGGGTGGCGAGGGTCAGAGGTTCAAATCCTCTATGCCCGACCAATTTTATAAAAAAGGACTCATATTGAGTCCTTTTTTATGTCTTTAAGAATGGTGCCAGTAGCTTAAGCTTGTGCTTACCTGTTATGTTCATGCGACCAGTTTAAAATTTTGCAACTGAGCCCTCTGTCTGTTTTCAAAAATCCCTTCCTGTTCGGAAACAATAAAACCTATATTGTCATTTGCCAATGCTTGCCAAGCATAGGAGGAGACTTTTTCAGGTGCGCAATATACGACTCTGACTTGTTTGGGCAAAATTCCCAGTCCTAATAGCTGTATCGTGCTAATGCCGCTTTTAGGGTTAAACACCAATAATAGTGAAGAATAATCGAGGGCTGCCTTGATTTCTTTTCTGTATTTTTCCAGCCAATGTTGTTCATTTGCTTCCATTGGGAAAAGACTGGCTTGCTGAAATATATCGGTATGGCGTTTTGCTGAGGTTTTCATAAAACACTCCACTGATTTTTAGTCGAAGCTGTTTGTATATACAGTATTTGTATAAATATACAGTAATAATTGTTGAATGCAATCATTTAAACCTATTTATATTTCGTTTCGTCAGAGTGTCATGTTCGATAGAATCAAAGAAATATGACAGTGCAAGCGATAAATATTTTGAAGGAAGCAGTTGACACAGTAGAGCAGGAGCTTCTAGGCCGTGTTTGCCAGGGTGATATGAAAGCTTTTGAGCTGCTTTACAAGAGAGAGTCGGGCAGAGTATTTGCCTTGGCTCTGCGGTTGATGGGCGTTAGAGCGCTTGCTGAAGAACTGACCCAGGAGGTGTTTGTACTCGCATGGAGGAAAATCGAACAATTTCGAGGAGAAAGTAAGTTTAGTACTTGGTTATATCGATTGACGACCAATCTGGCACTTGATCGTTTGCGACTGAAAAAGCATGCGTTTGAAAGTAATACTGCTGAGCTGGATGAAAGTTTTCCTGCTCATCACGTGGACCTCGACAACGTCAGGGACATAGAGTCAGCTATCCAACGATTACCAGATGGTGCCAGGACAGTATTGGTGCTTTATGAGATTGAAGGCCACAGTCACGAATACATTGCTGAAAGTCTCGGGATTGCAACTGGTACCAGTAAAGCACAGCTGCATCGTGCCAAGAAATTACTCAAACAATGGTTATCCGCATGAGTGATGATATTTTCGATCTTGAAGCGGAAAAAAAGTTAAAAAAGGAACTTGCCAATCTAACTGAGTCTATAGAGCCTCCGGATTATCTGTGGGATCGGATTCAGTCACAGTTGCAGACTCCTGTTCCGTCAGATATGCAGCAAGAGGGGAGACAGAATACTCGGTGGTTGTTTTATGGGGTAGCGGCTTCCTTTGCGTTTGCTTTTTTGGCCTTGGGGGTGACTGTATGGGGACAATTTAATGCTACCACGCTCATCCGTCAGATTGCCTCTGCAGATCGTGGAGGTCTGGCGGTTACATCACAATTGATATCACCGATTAATTTGACTGATCGTTTTCGGCACGTAAGTCCGGAAGCTCGTGCTGTCGTCGAAGCTAATATGGAGGTTATTCAGCAGGCTCTTAATGAGATTTACGCAGCTCTTGCACAGGATCCTGATAATCACGATTTAAACGAAATATTGCAGGAAACATTGGAACAGAAGCATAGATTGCTCGAAACAGCAGATATGCTGAGTCTTTAGGTATTTTTAATGGTCAGGACGTTTATTTCTCTTCTTTTGCTTTGGTCTGGCTGTATTACTTCATTTTCTTATGCTGATCAGGTAGCCGGTTATCAAAAAGATTTTGTTTCTTCCGGGTTGGTAACTGTGCGTAACGACAGGGGATCTGTAGCAGTAACGGGTTGGGATGGTTCCAGAATTTCTGTCAAAGCAGAGTCAGGGGCGGCACTGGACAGTTTCACATTTGATGTGGATGCTTCCGAAGCATTGATCGAAGTGCCTGTGGAAAAAGGCAAAAAACTTGGTCAGCCCACTCATCTGGTAATCATGATTCCTTATAGTAGTCGTTTGCGGGTTCAGGGTGTCAGCAGCGACATTAATATTGCTTCGATACATGGCGATGTGACTGTCAAAACTGTCAGTGGTGATCTGTCAGTTTCTGATTTGTCGTCGGCGTCATTGTCTATCGAAACGGTTGATGCGGACACCAAGCTTCATCAAGTACAGGGCGATGTGTCATATGAATCCATTAGTGGTGATTTGATGGGGGATATCTCTTCTCAGTCAATACAGCTAAAAACGGTGTCAGGAAATATAGATCTATCATTCCAAGAGGGTGGGGCGGCGACAATTTCTTCCGTTTCGGGTGACCTTTCTTTGACTGGGGAGTTTGTCGGTTATCCGGATGTATCTGTCAAAACGGTCAGCGGTAATATCCATCTGCAATTATCCGGCATGGTGGATACTCAGCTGAAAGTTTCTGCCATAACGAACACGAATGTGAGAGTCAATCTGCCTCAATCTGGGTTGACGGATCTGTCCCTTACTGCGAAGCAGTTTTCCCATAATATTGGCAATGGTGTGGGGAGAATTCTGTTGTCTACCGTTCAAGGAGATATTTCTGTCAATGAACGGTAGACTTCGATTATCAGGCGATTTGTATTCGTCTGAATAGTGGGCGTGATTCAATAGCATCTGCCTGATAAGCCTCTGTTAGGCTGTTCAGACAGGTCGTGACGGTTTCTGCGGTGACTCGTTCACTCAATTCAAAGCTGGTAAATCCACAGCGCTTCAGATATAGCAATTGATCTTCGAGAATTTCCCCAGTTGCCCGGATATCGCAATCAAGGCCCAGATCTTCTCTTAGGTATCTGGCGATTGAAAAACCCCTGCCATCCATAAATTTGGGAAATTCTATGCCAATAAATGCGTACCCGGGTTTTGGATTACTTAAGTTAGCGACATCAGTGTCGTTGTGAATGAGTAATCCTACTTCTTTGTTTTGTGACAAAAGCTGGTCAGAGCACTCATCCCATAATGTGATTGGAATAATGATCTGTTTGGACTCAGTGCCAAAAGCCGGTTCGATTTCGCTGAAAATCTGCCACCCATTAGTAACCAGCTGTAAATCTTTGTTAAGCAACTTTGGGTTCATATACACGCTCCTTGAAAGGATCCAGCCCGATTCTGTGAACAGTTGTGAAGAAACTTTCTTCTGGTTGTCTGTTCTCAAGATATACGTTGATAATTTTTTCAATCACACTAGGCATTTCGTCGGCTTTAAATGATGGGCCGAGAATTTTACCGATTGAAGCTCTCTCGGAGGTAGAATTACCTCCTAATGACACTTGATAAAACTCCTCGCCTTTTTTGTCGACGCCAAGGATGCCAATGTTGCCAATATGGTGGTGTCCGCAGGCATTCATGCAGCCTGAAATATTCAAATCGAGGTTGCCCAGATCGTATATGTAATCCATATCCTCAAAGCGCTCCTGAATAGCTTCGGCAATGGGAATGGATTTCGCGTTGGCCAGAGCACAGAAATCGCCACCTGGGCAGCAGATCATGTCAGTTAAAGTGTCTATATTGGCAGTCGCCAGGCCGAGCGGAAGTAGTTCTTGCCAAAGATCGAACAGTTGTTGTTCTTCCACATCCGCCAGAATGATATTTTGCTGATGACTGGTACGTAGCTCTGAAAACGAATATTTGTCTGCCAGATCTGAAAGTTTTCGCATTTGATCGGAACTGATATCCCCAGGGGCAATGCCCAGCTTTTTCAAGGATAGGGTAACAGCGGCATAACCGGTTTTCCTGTGAGCTGTAACGTTGTGCTCGTACCAGGCATTAAAGGCAGGGTTCAGGTCTAGCTGGTTAGCCAGTTGCAGTGACGGTTCGGCAAATGTCTTATAAGCAGGTGCGGTAAAGTGAGCTTTTATTCGATCTACTTCAGTCTGGGTTAGTGTAATTTCGCTGTCCTTGAGTCTGCTCCAAACCTGCTCAACTTTTTCCCGGAACGCATCAATGCCCATGGCTTTGACCAGGATTTTTATGCGTGCCTTATATTTGTTGTCCCGACGACCATTCAGGTTATACACCCTTAAAATTGATTCCAAATAGGATAGCAGGTGCTGCCAGGGCAAAAACGGATTGATTAATTCAGCAATGACAGGGGTGCGACCCAGTCCGCCACCAACCCAGACTTCAAAACCAATTTCACCTGCGTCATTTTTCACGATCTGCAAACCAATATCATGAAACTTGATCGCCGCGCGGTCAGTATGTGTATTGGCGTTAACGGCGATTTTGAATTTCCGTGGCAGAAACGCATACTCAGGGTGAAAAGTGGACCATTGGCGAATAATCTCGCACCAAGGCCGCGAGTCATCGAGTTCGTCACGAGCAACGCCGGCAAACTGATCAGTGGTGGTATTGCGGATACAGTTGCCACTGGTTTGTACTGCATGCATTTCAACGTCAGCGAGTTCTGCCAGAATATCGGGCACTTGTTCGAGTTGAGGCCAGTTTAATTGCATATTCTGGCGGGTACTGATGTGGCCATAGCCTTTATCGTAGTTGTCTGCGATATCTGCGAGTTTTCGCAATTGTCGGGTATTCAACATACCGTAGGGAATGGCAATACGCAGCATAGGGGCATGACGCTGAACATACAGACCATTCTGCAAACGCAGAGGTAAGAACTCTCCTTCTGTCAGTCCACCGTTTAAAAACCGGTCGGTCTGATGGCGAAATTGCTGGACCCGCTGCTTGATTATGGCGTGGTCATGCTGGTCATAAACATACATATTTTGCTAACCCAAACTCCTCCAGGATGAGCGCCGCAGGATACCGTAGCGGCTTTATTCCACCAAGTATTAATTATTCATATATTAATAACCTTGCGGCATTATTTATCGGAGGCTGTCGGGTGACTGAATGATCATGAACCATTAATGAAATCGTTGGTAACTGGTGCTAGTGTTTGCAGACCCAATTCCTGTTGCAATGCAATTTTGCTCGTTAGTATTTTTGTCATCAATCGTGATATGTGAGCAGGCAGTATGTCGTTGCAGGCTGTTCAAACCAGCGGTGGCGGGTTCTTTATGTATCCCGAAACAGGAAAGGAAACTGGGTATTTCATCATTTTTATAATCAAAGGAGAACTGATCTTGAAACTTTTATCGATAGCACTGATTGCTGTGATGTCCTCTCTATTGAGTATTAGAGGGTTAGCTATATCAGATGATAATTATCAAGAAGACTGGGCAAATAAAGTAAATCCATTTTTTCTGAAACACACACAGACCAATTACTTCTACTCAAAACATAATGACTTATATATTTATTATGGGTTGATGCAGAATACCACTATTAATAGTAATCATCGGATTGTGGTGATTGTACCTGGTCGAAAAGAGCCATTTTACAAATACTCAGAGTTGGCGTATGACCTCTATCAGTACGGTTATAGTATTGCTCTAATTGATCACAGGGGGCAGGGGGGATCGGAGAGGATACTGAACGATCCCGAGAAGGGATATGTCGAAGACTACGATTATTATGTTGATGATCTAGAGCAGTTTGTTGACTCAATCGTTGGTGAGTTATCAATGGAGAAAACGTATCTGTTGGCTCAGTCCATGGGAGCTTCTATTGGTGCGATGCTGATGGAAAAACGACCAGACATATTTAATAAAGCCGTTTTATCATCACCCATGATGATGCCCAATACCGGGAAATATCCAGCACCAATTGCAGTTTCTCTCATGGCTGTGCTGAAGTTGGTGGGTAAAGCCGAAGAATATGCTCCTGGAGAAAGTGGCTATGCTCTGTCTGAGTTTGCAGGTAACACATTGACATCCAGCAAGGCGCGGTTTGATATGAAAAACGACGTCTTTGAAAGTACTCCTGAATTCAAACTGGGTGGGGTAACTGTCAACTGGCTGTACTCTGTGATATCCAAGAGCTATGGATTTGTTTTCAAATACAGAAAAGTCTCTACGCCAATTCTAATGTTGTACAGCAATAACGATCAGGTTGTATTGCCAAAATATGAAGAAAAGTTTTGTGATAAAGCCAAGGCCTGTGAGTCAGTTTTGTTTAGTCAATCGAAACATGAAATCTTCATGGAAGCGGATGAAATCAGGGATAATGCTCTGAATGAAACATTGAAGTTCCTGGCAGAATAAGCTTAAAAAAGGACCTGATAATCAGGTCCTTTTGGTGTCTGCCATAGGTTTCTTGAGCTCTATAGCAAGGTAGTCCACAATGGTTAAGTTAAAAAAACAACAATAAATAACAGGAGAACCAATTATGGCGGCAAAAAGCAAATTAACCGATTCTCAAGCAGATGCTATTGTAACCGTTGTGGTAGTGTTAACGTTGGCCGCAGGTGCAATTTTCTGGGTGGCAACCGTCGGTTAAAAGATTAATTCACCTGGCTGAGAGACAGCTTTACGGCCAGGATGATTAGAAATACAAAGATCACCGTAAAAACCGCCCCTCCAATTACAAATGCCCAGATATTGCCTTTGTTGAAATCACGTTGTCGGTTTTTGTCTGACTGTACACCGAAGGCTGCTGCTAAAATACTACCTGCCATTCCCCAAAAGCCGACTTTGTTATTTTTATCATTCATGCTTGGCCTATTTGCTGTCTGAAACCTGATACCCTAAAGCAGAAACCTATAGCCTCTCAAGTAGTACTTTTTATTGGTAATAGTTTCAACAGGTTCTCAATTATTTGATAGAGCTGTTGTTGAACAATAGGAGCCTGGATACTACAGAGTCGGTATTCTCCCTGATGCAGTGCTGACTGATCAAGATAGGTGTCCTGGGAGAGTTCAAGTTGTATGGCCTGAATTCCTTCGGCAGGTTGACCAAATTCGCGGGTAATATAGCCGCCCTTGAAACGGCCGTTGAGCACTTGGCTATACTTTGTGTTAACTATGCCTGTAACCGTTTCAGCGAGTGTCGTTGTACATGAACGACCATCGTTGCTACCCCAGTTAAAATCATGCAGTCGGCCATCAAATAGCATCGGAACTTTGGCGGCAATACTGTGTGCATCAAACAGTATGGCCTGGCCAAATTGCGCTTTCAGGTGCGATAGTTCTTGAGTAATTTTGGCGTGATAGGGTTTCCATATTAGATCTTTATATTCTTGCTTCAGTGTCTCTCCTGGCTCATGCCCTGTTTCAAAAACCGGTGACTCGTCAAATAGAATGGAGGGAAACAGTCCAGTGGTTTTGCTGCTATATAGGGCCTGGTCATCCAGGGGCCGGTTTAAGTCGATTACATAGCGCGAATAGTTGGCTTCAATGACACCCACGCCAAGGTCGTTGAGGAAGTCGTAAAGTTGTGGCAGATACCAGTCAGTGTCCGGCAGCTTTTGCGCCTGTGATGTTAAAGCCATCTGTACTTCCGGTGTTAGTTGCAGGCCTGAATGAGGGATGCTGACCAACAGGCCTGTGCGACCAGGATGAAATCGGAATGGTGGGTAAGGTAGTGTCATCGTGAGAGAGACCCTTGATAAATGTGCTGTTTCATTAGCTGACCTCCGACCCAATAACTCAGCTCTCCCGGGCTGTCTACATCCCAACAGACGAAGTCGGCAGATTTGCCAACTTCCAGTGTGCCTGTTGAGGAGGAAAGTCCTAACGCTTTTGCAGCGTGAATGGTAACACCCGCCAAAGCTTCTTCTGGAGTCAGATCAAATAACGTGCAGGCCATATTCATCATCAACCTTAAAGACAAGACAGGGGATGTGCCTGGATTCAAATCAGTCGCTATAGCCATCGGGACCCTGTAGTGTCGGAAGAGCTCGATAGCTGGCTGCTGTTGCTCTCTCAGAGTATAGAATGCACCTGGCAGTAAAACTGCTACTGTGCCTGCATTGGCCATGGCTCGTACGTCATCTTCGCAAACGTATTCCAAGTGATCCGCTGACAATGCCCGATAGGTTGCCGCCAGTCGGCTGCCGCCAAGTGATGATAGCTGCTCAGCATGCAGTTTGACTGGCAAACCCAGCAATTTGGCTGCATCAAAGTAGCGCTGGATCTGGGCTGTAGAAAAACCAATACCTTCACAAAAACCGTCCACCGCATCAACAAGCTGTTCTGCTGCAAGGGCAGGCAACACTTCAGTACACAAATAATCGATATACTCATCGGCTTGCTGCGAAAATTCTGGTGGCAGTGCATGGGCTGCCAAGCATGTAGTGACTACCCGTACCGGCAGAGTTTGCCCTAGAAGCCGGGCGGCTTTCAGCATGGTTTTTTCCGTACTCAAATCCAGGCCATAACCGGACTTGATTTCAACGGTTGTTACTCCGTCCTGTAGTAAATGTTGCAGTCTTCGATTTCCAGAGGACACCAGCTCTTCTATGGCGGCACCACGAGTGGCTTTCACCGTAGCAACTATGCCCCCTCCTTGATAAGCGATTTGTTCGTAACTGACACCATTTAAACGTTGCTCAAATTCAGAGGCCCGGCTTCCTGCGAACACAAGGTGGGTATGGCAATCAATCAGACCAGGACTGACCCAACCGCCGCCCAGGTCATAAATTTCTGCGCTCTGGCTTTTTGGCGATTCAGCCGCTGGACCGATCCAGGCAATTCTGCCATCACAGACGGCAATGGCTGCATCATAAATAGGGTGATATTGGCCACTTTCCATCGTGACCAAATGGAAGTTGTGCCACAGGCTGTCGAAGTGCATTGCGTTCCCCTGTTTTGGAAATGTATGTCTTTTAAAACCCAAAAAAGAGTGGGTGTCCCATTAATTGTGATATGGGTGTCCCGTTAGTTGTATGCATCGTCCTGGACACTCGGCAGTAGTTGCGATGGCATCAGTTTGTTATGCCGTGCTGCTTTAATCAGTGCCGTGGCTTGTTCTATGTCTGCAGCGAAGTAACGGTCGCGATCATAGAACGGGACTTCTGTCCGCAGTATGGCTTTGGCTTGTTCCAGCAGCTCAGTGGTTTTTAGTGGGGCGCGGAAGTCAAGTCCCTGGGCGGCTGCAAGGTATTCTACAGCGAGGATGCCTCGGGTATTTTCGGCCATATCTTTCAGGCGCCGGGCTGCGAATGTTGCCATGGAAACATGGTCTTCCTGGTTGGCGGATGTCGGCAGACTATCAATTGAAGCCGGGTGAGCATAAGTTTTGTTTTCACTTGCCAGCGCAGCAGCCGTAACTTGAGCAATCATGAAGCCGGAGTTGACGCCACCATTTTCTACCAGAAATGGTGGTAGTTTGCTTAGGTTGCTGTCGATTAATAACGCCATTCGTCGTTCCGAAAGAGCACCTGTTTCTGCCAATGCCAGGGCGATGTTATCGGCTGCCATGGCTACCGGTTCAGCGTGAAAATTGCCGCCGGAAATGATGTCGTCTTCACCCACAAATACCAATGGGTTGTCAGACACTGCGTTGGCCTCTACGCATAAAGTGCGGGCTGCATTACGCAGTTGTTCCAGGCAGGCACCCATGACCTGTGGCTGACAGCGTAAAGAATAGGGATCCTGAACTTTTTCACAGCCTGCATGTGATAGTCCGATTTCACTGTTATCACTCAGCAGATGGCGGTAACTGGCGGCAACATCAATTTGACTTTCATGGCCTCGGGCGAGGTGGATACGTTCATCGAATGGCTTGCGACTGCCCAACGCAGCCTCAACAGACATCGCGCCACAGGTTACAGCAGTGGCAAACAGGTCTTCTGCCTCAAACAGTCCTTCCAGCGCAAAAGCCGTGGACGCCTGAGTACCATTGAGCAGTGCCAGCCCTTCTTTAGGTGCCAGCATGATTGGTTCCAGGCCTGCCACTCTCAGGGCTTCTTTGCCTGAAATGATTTCGCCGCGATACCGCGCGTGACTTTCGCCCAGTAACACGGCGCTCATATGTGCCAGAGGTGCTAAGTCACCGGAAGCTCCCACGGAGCCTTTTTGAGGAATACAGGGATAGATTTCATGATTGACCAGCTGCAACAAAGCTTCAATGACTTCCAATCGAATACCGGAAAACCCTCGCGCCAGACTATTGGCTTTCAGGATCATAATCAGTTTGACGGTATCGTCATTCATGAGGTTACCAGTTCCCGCTGCATGAGACAGGACAATGCTGCGTTGAAGTTGCTCCAGGTCTTTTGTTGCGATACGGGTGTTCGCCAGTAAACCGAACCCAGTGTTGATGCCGTAGACTGTGCGGCCCTGAGATATGACTTCTGCGACCAGGTCGGTACTGGCCTGAATGGCAGTGTTGGCGCTGTCAGCCAGACTGAGTTTAATTCGGCGGCGACTGATTTGGCGCAGCTGAGGAAGGCTGAGTTGTCCGGGCATTAAGGTGAATTCGTACATGTTCGGTTTCTCTCACAATCATCTGGTAATTAAGGGATCATCGGCAGCTTGAGGTCATGTAAATGAGCACAGGCAATGGCGCTGTCATAGCCTGCATCAGCATGGCGCATGACGCCAGTGGCAGGGTCATTGGTCAGTACTCTGGCGATGCGCTCGTCCGCTTCGTGGCTGCCATCACAGACAATGACCACGCCAGCATGCTGGGAGAACCCCATGCCTACGCCACCTCCGTGATGAAGGGACACCCACGTGGCGCCGGAAGCGGTATTTAATAATGCATTTAATAGCGGCCAGTCTGATACTGCGTCTGAACCATCACGCATGGCCTCGGTTTCCCGATTGGGACTTGCAACCGAGCCAGAATCGAGATGGTCACGACCGATAACAATTGGAGCAGATAGCTCGCCATTTCGGACCATCTCATTGAATGCCAGTCCCAGTTTAGCTCGCTGGCCGAGTCCCACCCAGCAGATACGTGCTGGTAGCCCCTGAAAGCGGATGCGTTCGCGGGCCATATCAAGCCAGTGATGCAGATGGCTATTGTCTTCAATGAGTGCTTTGACTTTGGCATCAGTTTTATAGATATCTTCTGGATCTCCGGACAGTGCTGCCCAACGAAATGGACCGATGCCCCGGCAGAACAGTGGACGAATATAGGCTGGAACAAAGCCGGGGAAGTCGAATGCGTTTTCGACCCCCTCTTCAAATGCCATTTGGCGGATATTGTTGCCGTAGTCGAAAGTTGGGACACCCATCTGTTTGAAAGCAAGCATGGCTTTTACGTGATGGGCCATGGCTTGTTTGGCAGCTTTGACGGTAGCTGTCGGGTTTTGTTGCGCTGCCAGGCGATAAGACTCCCAATCCATACCAAGGGGCAGGTAGCCGTTAAGCGGGTCGTGAGCTGAGGTTTGATCCGTCACCATGTCAGGCTGAATTCCGCGCCGCACTAGTTCTGGCAATATCTCGGCGGCATTTGCACATAAGCCGATGGAAATGGTTTGGCCTTCGGAGGTGTAGCGTTGGATACGGCTCAGCGCATCATCGAGGTCGTTGGCTTGTTCGTCCAGATAGCCGGTGCGCAGGCGAAAATCGATCCGGCTTTGTTGACATTCGATGTTCAGCGAGCTGGCACCTGCGAGCGTCGCAGCTAACGGCTGGGCGCCTCCCATTCCACCGAGACCCGCAGTCAGAATCCAACGACCATTCAGGTTACCCTGATAGTGCTGACGACCGGCTTCGACAAAAGTTTCGTAGGTTCCTTGGACAATGCCCTGGCTGCCGATGTAAATCCATGAGCCAGCAGTCATTTGTCCATACATTGCCAGCCCTTTGGCGTCGAGTTCGTTGAAATGTTCCCAGCTGGCCCAATGTGGGACCAGATTGGAATTGGCAATTAAAACCCGTGGTGCGTTGGTATGTGTCTTGAACACGCCGACTGGCTTGCCGGACTGTATCAGCAGGGTTTCGTCTGCTTCCAGGGTTTTGAGGGTTTCAACTATCCGGTCAAAACATTCCCAATTGCGTGCAGCTCGACCGATTCCACCGTAAACCACCAATTCTTGTGGATTTTCTGCCACTTCCGGGTCGAGGTTATTCATCAGCATGCGTAGAGGAGCCTCGGTCAACCAGCTCTTGGTATTTAGGCGGGTGCCTCTTGGGGCGCGTATTTCAATATCGCGGTGGCGTGAATTCATGCTAACGTCCTCATGTATTTGAATGGTCATGTATATACAAGTTTGAATAACATAGATGGATTTATAGTTGTTCGCAAGTGACTTTTTTCTTTAGGAACGAGATTTAGTACCGAAATGCTAACGTCCGAAATGACCGAATAACTGGAATCGTGAGCCGGGGTGCAGCAACCGGGCAGTGGTGACAATTTGTTCTCCGCACCATGTGCGACGGCGGATTTGCAAACAAGGTTCGGACAGATCGATATGCAGTTGTCTACACTCCTGTTCAGTACCCAGAACGGCTTCCACCAGATGTTCTCCTTCGCTCATTGGTGCTACCTTCATAAGATAGGCGTAAGGCGTGATATGGGTGAAATCCTGCTGATCATATTCGGGGGCTAGTGCGGCATTAACCACTCGTTCCTCAATCTGAATTGGCAGTTCGTTCTCAAAATGCAGTAGCCGGGAACGAAAAATGGCGTGTCCGGTCCTGACGCCCAGGCTCATGGCTTCTTCTACACTAGCACGGCCTCTCTCCAGTAGCACAGGTTCGGCGTGATATGTGCCACCACGAGATGCCACTTCTTCTGCAATGTTATGTACTTCAAACAATGCGGAGTGTGCTTTTTTTTGTGCTACAAAGGTGCCCAGGCCTTGTTGTCGGGTCAAAACGCCTTCGGCTGTCAGCTCGCGGAGTGCTCGATTAACCGTCATCCGACTGACGCCGAGCGCTTGCACCATTTCCGCTTCAGAAGGAATACGTTGATGTGGCTGCCATTGGCCGCTGCTGATTTTATGATGAATGGCCTGTTTGACTTTGGCGTAGATCGGTTGGGGGGTGTCTGGCAGACCGGCAAAAAGATCGTATAGCAAGGGATTGATGGAGGATGACACCGACACTTCCTGATGGCATGAAAAAAAAGATTGTAGCGCTTGTTACTTGTCTAAAACAATCATAACTTGTATATACAATTTTGTTTTGTAAAAACACGAGTTGATTATGTCTCATCATTTTTTTGCCCCTAGAGCTCTGCTGCCCGATGGCTGGGCCAACCACGTTTTGATGGAAGTGGAAGACGGTGTATTTACTCGCCTACAACCAGACACCCATCTTTCACATATAGTGGACACCCACTTTGACCAACCGGTGACAGTCTTGTCTGGGCCGGTGTTGCCGACCGTGGCCAACTTGCACTCTCATGCTTTTCAGCGCCTGATGGCTGGCATGGCTGAGGTGGCTATCCAGCCACAGGACAGTTTCTGGAGCTGGCGTGAAGCGATGTATCGGCTGGTAGCGAATGTCTCTGATGGCGATTTGGAAGTCATTGCCAGTTGGCTTTATATCGAGCTACTTAAAGGAGGTTATTCGCAAGTTGCCGAATTTCATTACCTTCATCACCCTTCATTAGGGCCATCAAGAGAGTCAGGTACGCGGATGGGAGAGTGCCTGATAAAGGCCGCGGATCAGATAGGTATCGGCCTTACGCTACTGCCAGCGTTGTATCAATACGGTGGCTTTGCTGAGCAACCACCAAGCCGTGAACAGCAGCGATTTATACAGTCGACATCGGAGTATCTGGTTCAGTATCAGCAGTATCAGTTGCAGTTGCAGGGGCATTTGTTGCATCGGTTGGGTATTTGTTTTCATTCCCTGCGGGCCGTTTCTTTAGATGCAATCGATCAGGTTCTGACTCAGCTTCATAGTAACCAACCGATACATATTCATATCGCTGAACAGCAAAAAGAAGTTGATGATTGTTTGAACTGGTGTGGAAAGCGACCAGTAGAGTTATTGTTGGAACGTTTCCCGATCAATTCATGCTGGAGTCTGATTCATGCAACCCATCTGACGTCTCAGGAGGTGAGTGATCTGGCATGCAGTGGTGCGGTAGTGGGAGTTTGCCCTACTACCGAGGCTAATCTGGGAGATGGCATTTTTCCGGCGACTGAGTTTGAGCAGGCTGGTGGGTTGTGGGGAGTCGGTTCAGACAGTCATGTCAGTACGTCACTGCAAGAGGAATTGCGGTGGTTTGAATATGGTCAGCGTTTGCAACAGCAGAAACGCAATCGTCTATGGTCATTGGCGGAACCGCGGGTGGGAGATCACCTGTTGCAGAGAGCATTGGCCGGCGGCAATCGGGCTTGTGGTGTCCAGCTTGGATTGAGTGTTGGCAGTCGGGCCGATTTCATGGTTTGGGATGAGAGACAGCCCTTTGTGCGTTGCAGCCGGTCGGAGGATCTTTTGAATCGATGGTTGTTTGCCATGAATGATTCACCTATTCGTGATGTGTATGTAGCCGGTAAGTGTCGGATTCAAGATGGGCGGCATCAACTGGAAGAGGAAATTAAACTGCAGTTTGGAGAATTGGTGGGGCGTTTTTTTTAGATTTTTCGTGTACGGATGCACTCTTCAACTTTTGTGAGGGGGGAGTCTGTGTTCGTTGACTTGAAGATCAATGTCTCTTTGTCTGGTTCGATGGGTATGAAATAGACGTACTCTGAACCTGTTGGACACCCATCTTAAGCATTATGGGTTTAAATGGCTGGTTAGGTGGGTGTCCATGCTTAGGTGGGTGTCCATTTAAGGTGCTATTGACCGGTGGATATTCTACTTTGTAAGTTATTATGGTTTCTCGATTTATGGCGATAGATTAAGTCAGTGACTTAAGCAGAAAATTGACAGCACAGGAATATCCTTGCTGCCGTAATTTGTAGAAATGGTGACTTAGGCATTTTCAACATTGTGATAAACTTGCTGGACATCATCCAGTTCATTGAGAATGGCCAGAAACCTTTCGAACAAAGCCACATCATCACCGCTGATGGTTGTATAAGTTTGTGGCACAAACTGGATTTCATCCACTTCAAAGTCCACATCAGGAATAAGATCCTGCAAGGCCTGTTTGGCTTTGAAGTACTCTGTGTTGGGAGCAAATACTGAGAGCTTGCCTTCTTCATTTTCGATATCGGTAACGTCTACATCAGCTTCCATCAGGGCTTCCAGTGCTGCTTCTTCATCTTCATAACTGAATACAAAGATGGCCAAGTGGTCAAACATGTGGCTGACGCTTCCCTGAGTTCCGATCTTACATTTGGTTTTAGTAAATGCTTGGCGAACATCTCCAAAAGTGCGGTTGGGATTGTCAGTCAGACATTCGATGATTGCCATTGAACCGCCCGGGCCATAACCCTCATACCGTGCAGATGAATAATCTTCACCACCACCACCTTTGGCCTTGTCGATTGCCTTCTCGATGACATGTGCTGGTACTTGTTCTTTCTTAGCTCGGTCAATCAGGCTTCGAAGTGCGAGGTTTCCGGCGGGGTCGATACCCCCTGCCTTGGCACAGACATATAGTTCCCGACCATAGCGGCTGTATAGCTTTGCCTTCATATCTGATGTTTTTGCCATTGACTCTTTGCGATTTTGATACGCGCGACCCATACAGTGGATGCTCCATAAAAAAAGAAGGCGCGATTTTACTGACAAGCGTTGAATAATGAAAAGAGAAAAGGGCATGAAAGCAAACAGCCACCTAATAGGCAAAGCTATTGTTTGTATAAAACTCGAGACAGAAAAGCCCTTATGCATTTAGATTCGGCAATATGAACCAGCCAACTGATAAGTAATTGGCGCTGATAATGGAGTTTAATTATTAACCTGCCAACAAGTTAGGCGGCATTCGATTCAACCTGAAACAGTCTTTGATTTTTTCAAACGATGACTTCTGACCGGCAAAACATTTGAACTGTTTTTCAAATTTTCGGGTGAGACGATGCCATTGTGTGTCTGAGAGATTGATACGTTCGAGTATCGATGGTTGCTCTGCTGCGATATAACCGGGTTTGTCTTCCCGTATAGCTCGCCCTGTCCAATCCACCAGCTCCAAATAGTCCTCCAGCGGAAAAGGTAAACTTTCCGGCATATTCTGCTTCATGTGGCCGCCCAACGGCATAAGCTCACTCGGTTGTTGATTGTGTGTCTGTATGGATTGGATACGTTTTTGAATCGAGGTGTGATCTGAGGTTTCAGGCGTGGATGCGATGTTGGCACGAATGGGGTTCAGATCAACATAGGCCATACAGGCTATTAGGGCTTTTTCGTCCAATAACGCCTGGGATTTAAACCGGCCTTCCCAAAAACGGCCAGTACATTGATCTTCCTGATTGGCTCGCCGGGCAATACCTTCATTCAACACCGCCATGAAACGACTGATGGATGTTAAGGTTTCACGCCATTGTTCGACCAATGTCATTAACATTTTCTCTTCAGCCGGAGAGAAACGATCACCGTTAAGGTAACGCTGACTCAGGGGAACACCTTTGTAGAGACGGTGCCAGCGGGTAATGACTTCTT